>JAEYXG010000331.1 GCA_023428585.1 Bacteroidota bacterium | reverse complement strand
CCTTTAACCCTGTCAAGCATGAGAGGGAAAATTGTATTGATTGATTTCTGGGCCTCCTGGTGCGGTCCGTGCAGTAAAGAGAATCCTAATGTTGTTGCCGCATATAAAAAATATAATGATAAAGGTTTTGATATACTGGGTGTTTCACTCGACAGGGATGCCGAAAGCTGGAAAGAAGCTATAAATGAAGATGGGCTTACCTGGTCACATGTTTCTGATTTGCAGTACTGGAACAATGCAGCAAGTAAAATGTATGGTGTTATGTCAATTCCATCAAATGTGTTGCTTGATGGGAATGGAGTCATTATAGCACGAGACCTTACAGGTGATGCATTGACATCAAAACTGGAAGAGGTAATTGGAGGTTTGTAGGATAAGTAAATGCATGCCCATAAACTTATATAAGGGGTGGTTGGAAAACTGCCCCTTTATTATGTATGGGTTAGCGTTTCTTTTTGAAAAAATCAGTCATTAATTTTTGGCACTCTTCAGCCATGATTCCCATGGTGACTTTTGTTTTGGGATGCAGAATATTGCTGTTGATCGTGGTGTACCCCCTCTTTTTATCAGGAGTGCCATACACAATTCTACCTATTTGAACCCAGTAAGCAGCAGCTGCACACATTGGACAAGGCTCCACTGTTACGTATAATGTACAATCATTGAGATACTTACCGCCAATGTGATTGGAAGCGGCTGTAAATGATTGCATTTCTGCATGTGCGGTGGCATCGTTGAGGGTTTCCGTTAAATTGTGACCCCTGGCGATTATCTTGCCATTATATGTTATGACTGCACCAATAGGGACCTCGTCGATCGACAAAGCTTTAAGAGCTTCAGCATAAGCCTGTTTCATAAGGAAAAGATCATCCTCCAAATTATCCATATAATCAGTTTTATCCGGTTGGTTATCTTGTTTTTCAATCGTTAACAATATTCTCATTGATCAGAGAACACTTTACCATTTTTTTTGTTATGTAAAGCTAGGTTTTCCCAAATTATGTAATACAGTTACATAGCCTTAAGGTTTATAAGTATTTCAGGGAAAAGCAATAGTGTGTTCTAAAAAAGTCTTAATATTGCATTACCTAAAATTACTTAGAATATTTTACCATGCGGTTTAAAGGAATGAGAAAATATTTCGTATCAATTATCTTCATTTTCAGTGTGTTAATAGGCTGGTCGTCAACGCCTGATTCAATCAGCCACGAAGATAGCACATCTCATGGTGCAAAGCAAAGTGATGAGTTTAATGCCGGGCAAATGATCATTGATCATATTATTGATAACCATGAATGGCACATTGCAACCGTTGGTCATACACACATTTCAATACCCTTGCCGATAATACTACTTGATAATGGCAAGCTTGTTACGTTTTGCTCTTCCAGATTTGAACATGGTCATGCTTCCTATAATGGATATAAGCTTGAAATTGAGCGTAATGCCGATAAGGGAAAAATTGTGAAGGTGATACCGGGAACAATGGTTACCGATGCAAAAGCCGCCAAACCCCTTGATTTTTCCATAACAAAAACAGTAGCTGGCATCTTTGTCAGTGTTTTCGTTATGTTACTAATATTCTTTTCTGTTGCACGCTCTTACAAACGCAATGCCGGTCATGCCCCAAAAGGTCTGCAGTCATTGCTGGAACCATTGATACTATTTATTCGTGATGACATAGCCATTCCATCAATAGGCAAGCATTACAATAAATACATGCCGTTCTTGCTTACGACCTTCTTTTTCATTTTCCTAAGCAATCTTATTGGTTTGATACCATTCTTTCCGGGTGGGGCCAATGTTACGGGTAATATCGCCGTTACGCTTGTTTTGGCTCTGTTTACGTTTGTAATAATACTGATCAAGGCAAATAAGAATTACTGGCTTCATATCTTCAATGCCCCCGGCATACCATGGTGGCTTAAATTCCCATTGCCATTAATTCCAATAATTGAACTTGCAGGAATGTTTATCAAGCCCTTTGTATTGATGGCCCGTTTGTTTGCCAACATTACTGCCGGTCATATCATAGTAATGGGATTTGTATCGTTGATATTCATATTTGGGCAGATGAACACAGGGCTGGCTTATGGAGTGAGCCCGGTTTCAGTGTTTTTCTCTTTGTTTATAAGCTTGCTTGAATTACTGGTAGCCTTTATACAGGCATATGTATTTACAATACTCTCAGCCCTCTATTTTGGAATGGCTACCGAGGAGCATGAACATACTGAATCACATTAATAATAAAATACAGTTAACAACATAACCCTTAAAACAATTAATTATGACTCTATTAACATTACTTCTGCAGGTTGCAGCTGACCTTGCACCCATTGCCAAAGTAGGCGCAGCATTAGGAGCAGGTATTGCAGCTATTGGTGCCGGTATTGGTATCGGTAACATTGGTCGCGGTGCTTTGGAATCCATTGCCAGGCAACCTGAATCAGCAGGTGACATCAGATCAAACATGATTGTATCAGCAGCTCTTATTGAAGGTGTTGCATTCTTTGCAATCGTTATCTGTTTGCTGGTTGTAGTCCTTTAATGAAAAGTAATTATACCGTTTTAA
The DNA here is from genome assembly GCA_023428585.1 of Bacteroidota bacterium. Taxonomy (GTDB): domain Bacteria; phylum Bacteroidota; class Bacteroidia; order Bacteroidales; family Lentimicrobiaceae; genus Lentimicrobium. Next base: position 9,092 of record JAEYXG010000331.1, on the reverse strand, counting down.
CGGTTGGTTAAAGCGGTATGATTTTTTCCTGTCGTAATTAAAAACCGAAAGAAATGGAACTAGTAACTCCCGGTATAGGATTGATATTCTGGATGACCATAGCCTTTGGGCTATTACTGTTTATTCTGGGTAAATTTGTGTGGCCACCGGTGATGAATGCCTTGAAAGATAGGGAAATTGCCATTGAGCAATCACTTCATCAGGCTGAAGCGGCTCGCAGGGAAATGGAGACGCTCCAATTTACAAATGAGAAACTCCTGAAGGAAGCTAAGGAAGAGCGTGACGCATTGATGCGTGATGCCCGAAAGGTTCGTGAAAAGCTTATTGAGGATGCAAGAGAAAGGGCTACTTTAGAGGCTGACAGGATTCTTGAGTCAGCAAGAGAGAGAATACAGCACGAGAAAATGGCCGCTATTACTGACCTTAAGAATCAGGTTGCAAACCTCTCAGTTGAAATTGCTGAAAAACTTATTAGGGAAGAACTCTCCGATAACGTTCGCAGTAAGCATTTTATTGATAAATCACTTGGTGAAATAAACCTGAACTAAGTTATGAGTAATCATAGAATAAATCTTCGCTATGCCACTGCATTGTTTGATTTTGCTGCTGAGAAAAACAAGGTGGAAGAAACATTCAATGATGTTCAGATTATTGCCGACATTTGCGACAAGAGCAGGGAACTTAGGGTAATGTTGAAAAGCCCTTTGGTTTTCGGTGACAAGAAGATCAAGGTGATAAATGAGATATTTAAAGATAGGATTGGTGTTGTAACCGGCACCTTTGTTAATATACTGATAAGAAAGCATAGGGAAGAGTATCTTCCGGGTATCGCTCACTCATTTATTGAACTCTACAGGAAATCAAAGGGAATAAAGGTTGCTTCAGTAACTAGTGCGAAAAAGCTGGATAAGTCATCATACGATCAGTTGATTGGAATACTTACAGAGCAAACCAAGTCAACAATCATTCTTCATGAATTGGTTGATCCTGATATTATTGGAGGGTTGATTGTAGAAATTGAAGGCGTTAAATTCGATGACAGCATCAGGAAAAAAATCCAGACACTACAGCAGGAGTTTAACATTAACACATATATTAAAGGATTCTAAATAATTAATTTATATGGCAGAAATTAAGCCGGCTGAAGTTTCAGCAATATTACGACAGCAACTTGCAGGTTTTAAATCAGAAGCTGAACTTGCAGAAGTGGGCACCGTATTGCAAGTGGGTGATGGTATTGCCCGCATCTTTGGCCTATTCAATGTACAGGCCGGAGAACTTGTTGAATTTGGGAATACTGGTGTAAAGGGTATTGTTCTCAATTTGGAGGAAGACAATGTTGGTGTAGTTATGCTTGGTGAAGCTGCCGGCATCAATGAAGGTGACCAGGTTAAAAGAACCCGCCAGATTGCCTCCATCAAGGTAAGTGAAGGTATGCTTGGAAGGGTAATCAATACCATTGGTGAGCCTATTGACGGTAAAGGCCCAATTTTGGGTGAATCATATGAAATGCCCATAGAACGAAAAGCTCCCGGCGTTATTTACCGTCAACCGGTTAATGAACCATTGCAGACCGGAATAAAGGCTATTGATGCCATGATCCCAATAGGCAGGGGGCAGCGTGAGCTTATAATTGGTGACCGCCAGACAGGGAAATCAGCTATTGCAATTGATACCATTATAAATCAAAAGGAGTTTTACGATAAGGGAGAACCGGTATATTGCATTTATGTGGCCATAGGACAAAAGGGAAGTACGGTTGCTAATCTCGTACAGACGCTTGAGTCAAAGGGTGCCATGAAGTATACGGTTATTGTAGTGGCAACTGCCAGTGATGCAGCAGCCATGCAGTTTTACGCCCCCTTTGCCGGAGCTGCCATAGGAGAGTATTTTAGAGATACCGGCCGTCCGGCCTTGATTATTTATGATGATTTGTCAAAGCAGGCTGTTGCTTATCGCGAAGTTTCTCTGTTGCTTCGCCGTCCCCCCGGACGTGAAGCATATCCCGGTGATGTCTTTTATTTGCATTCACGTTTGCTTGAAAGAGCTGCAAAGATCATTGCAAGTGATGAAATTGCCAAGCAGATGAATGATTTGCCTGAATCAATCAGGCATAAAGTAAAGGGTGGTGGTTCACTGACTGCGCTGCCAATTATTGAAACACAGGCAGGTGACGTCTCAGCATATATTCCTACCAATGTGATTTCAATTACCGATGGTCAGATATTTCTGGAAACCAACCTCTTCAACTCGGGAATCAGGCCGGCTATCAATGTTGGTATCTCAGTATCAAGGGTTGGTGGAAGTGCCCAGATAAAACCAATGAAAAAGGTGGCCGGATCCCTAAAGCTTGATCAGGCTCAATTCAGGGAATTGGAGGCATTTTCAAAGTTTGGTTCTGATCTGGACGCTATTACCAAAGCTGTTCTTGACAAAGGTTTCAGAAATGTGGAAATTCTCAAGCAACCCCAATATTCACCAATATCGGTTGAATTACAGGTGGCCATAATATTCTGTGGATCAAAAGGCTTGTTGCAGAAAATACCGATTGAAAGAGTTCATGATTTTGAATTGGAATTCATGCATTACCTGGTTGAGAATCATCAGCCTCTGCTTGATTCACTCAGGAAGGGAGAGTATAATGCTGAAATAGAAAATGAACTCGAAGAAATAGCAAAGCAACAGATACGTAAATACGAAATCTAAGTAGTAAATTTTGTGAAATGGCCAGTTTAAAAGAAGTACGAAACCGTATAGCATCAGTTAAGTCTACTCAACAGATTACTAGTGCTATGAAAATGGTTGCTGCCTCAAAACTAAGAAAAGCGCAAACAAATATTCTTCAACTTCGTCCTTTTGCACAAAAGCAGCAAAGCTTACTGCAAAACCTGAGCGGAGGTACTGATGTTATTCTCCCTGGCGGATTATCAGAAAAGAGAACAACCGCTAAATATCTTTTTGTAGTGCTTTCATCTAATAGAGGTCTTTGCGGAGCATTTAACTCCAATGTCATCAAACAGGCCAACAATGTAACATCAGCTATTTTAAATGCCAATTCAGAAGCTGAAATTTCAATGATTACTATTGGAAGAAAGGCTACTGAGTATTTTAAAAAGAGTAATTTCAAGGTGATTGATTCTTATGATCATCTTTATGATGATCTTTCATATAAAGCAGCATCAGATCTGGCCGACTATCTGGTGATGCTTTACACCAAGAAGGAAGTTGACTATATTTTCATTGTATATCATCAATTTAAAAATGCTGTTGTTCAATATTTGGTAACAGAACAGTTTTTGCCTGTTGAGCCTGCCGAGGGAGTTGAGGAGAGCACTGCTCAGATTGACTATATTTTTGATCCCTCTCGGGAAGAGATTCTGGAGTCAATAGTACCAAGAATACTCAGAACACAGCTGTTTAAAGCCCTGCTTGATTCATGGGCATCAGAACAGGGTGCAAGAATGACGGCTATGTCGCAGGCAACTGACAATGCATCTGAATTATTGAAGGATCTTAAATTGTCGTATAATAAAGCACGCCAAGCTGCGATAACCAATGAAATACTTGAAATAGTAAGTGGTGCTGAAGCACTGAAAAATAATTGATAAATTTAAAAAGGTAAAGTTATGATCTCGAAAAAAGTAGAAGAAGCAATCAATAACCAGATAAAGAATGAGGAGCATTCATCCCGTCTTTATATGGCTATGGCTTCATGGTGTGAAACCAAGGGTTACAGAGGTGCAGCTGATTTTCTTTACAAGCAATCAGACGAAGAAAGAATGCACATGCTAAAATTCATCAAGTTCCTGAATGACCGTGGAGGCTTTTCACAACTTCAGGCTCTTGAACTGCCTAATGCCAAATATTCATCACTATTGGAAGTATTTCAAAATGTGCTGAAACACGAGGAATTCATCACTGCTTCAATCAATAACATCTATGCCATAACCATGGAGGAGAAGGATTATACTACCGGAAACTTCCTGCAGTGGTATATCAATGAGCAGATAGAGGAGGAGAGTACCGCACATTCAATACTTGACAAGATGAATCTGGTTGGTGATGACAAGGCTGGATTGTTCCATATTGATAAGGAACTTGAATCAATTGCTGCAACTAAAGCCGCACCTGTATTGGTATAAAAATGTGAACCGGTTTCATTATTTTAGTTGCCTAATAAACTAAAGGGATAAGCGGTTATATAGTATAATAAAACCGGCTTTAAGCCGGTTTTATTATTTATGTTTTTGCTCATCGCTTATTTGTTTGCTTAATTGTTCATAATACCGCTCACCATATTTTCTGATGAGCGCCTCTTTAAGGAACTCATATACCGGCAGTTTTAACTTCTTGCCATATTCCACTGCCGGAGTGCAAATGTGCCATTGATGATAATTTACTGCCTCAAAGTCCTTATACTTGCTCAAACGTATTGGATATAGATGACAAGAGATTGGTTTTCTGAAAGTGGTTTTTCCTTCTTTCCAGGCATTCTCAATTGCACATAAAGCAATTCCATCCTCGTTGAATACTACAAAAGCACATTCCTTATCGTTAACTAGTGGAGTAACATAATGACCATATTCATCATAGTCAAAAACACCGTTACGTTCTATTTCCCGAACACAATCGGGGCGCATGAACGGATAAATATAATCAATTGAGTCTTCCAGTAACGATATCTCTTCTTCATCAAGTGGAGCACCCGCATCACCCTCCACACAGCAGGCTCCTTTACATTTTGACAGATCACATACAAAACATGCCTCTTTTATATCATCCGACACTATGGTGTTATCAATAACTATCATTGGCTGAGTGGGTTATAGAACAAGCTTACATTAAATATACAATTGGTCAATAAAGAGTGGCCAAAATATTTTTTATTGAAATAGGTCAACATTTTTACCTGACCTCTGAGCCGTTGTTAAAAGGTTTTACAGGTGAAACAAAGCAAAGTTCGCCATCATGATTTTCTGCCATCAATATCATGCCTTGTGAATCAATTCCCTTCAGATTTCTTGAAGCCAGATTAATCAAAATGGTGACTTGCTGCCCAATAATTTTATCAGGATCATAATGTTCAGCAATACCTGAAACAACAGTACGCTTATCAATACCCGTATCAATGGTCAGTTTTAGTAGTTTCTTGGTTTTGGCGACCTTTTCAGCGGCTATAATTGTTCCAATCCTTAAATCAATCTTTCCGAAATCGTCAAATTCTACTATAGGTTTAGAGGGTGTTGCCACTGCACTCTCAGCCTCATTGGCTTTCTTAGTGTTTAGTAGCTTCTGCACCTGAAATTCAATGGTCTGATCTTCAATCTTTTCAAATAAGAGTGCAGGTTGATTTAGAATGTGGCCTGACTCAATAAGAGTTGATTTCCCGGCTTGATCCCATGTCATTACCGGAAGATTGAGCATTTCAGTTAATTTAGAGGCGGTAAAGGGCATGAATGGTTCACAGAGGATAGCGAGATTTGCACATATCTGAAGAGCAATATTCAGGTTTGTCTTTACACGCTCAGGACTGGTCTTGATGGTTTTCCAGGGTTCAGTATCAGTAAGGTATTTATTGCCGAGCCTTGCCATGTTCATAAATTCATTTAAAGCTTCCCTGAATCTGTAATGCTCAACACTATATCCTATTTTCGCCGGGTAATCAGCCAATTCATTGAGCACCTGCCTATCATATTCATCTAATGATGAAGGAGCAGGTACATTACCATCAAAATACTTGTGAGTGAGAACCATTGTACGGTTCACGAAGTTACCAAATATTGACAGGAGTTCACTATTATTGCGTGTTTGATAATCGCGCCAGGTAAAATCATTGTCTTTTGTTTCAGGGGCATTGGCAGTAAGAATATACCTTAACACATCCTGTTTATCCGGTAGTTCTTCCAGATATTCATGCAACCATACTGCCCAATTACGTGAAGTGGATATTTTATCGTTTTCCAGGTTAAGAAATTCATTGGCCGGCACATTATCGGGTAGTATATATGAGCCTTCAGCCTTCAACATACCGGGGAATACAATACAATGAAAAACTATATTGTCTTTCCCAATGAAGTGAACCAACTTTGAGGAATCGTCTTTCCACCAGGGTTCCCAGTCATTGCCGGTTTGTTCTGCCCATTCACGGGTTGCTGAGATATATCCTATGGGTGCATCAAACCAAACATAAAGAACTTTATCTTCAGCACCGGGAAGGGGAACCTTTACACCCCAATCAAGATCTCTGGTTACCGCGCGAGGTTGCAAGCCTGTGTCAAGCCATGATTTACATTGCCCGTATACGTTAGGTTTCCAGTCATCTTTATGGCTTTCCAGTATCCATTTACGCAACCAACCTTCGTATTTATCAAGGGGTAGAAACCAGTGTTTGGTTTCTCTCATAACAGGAATACTACCACTTAGTGCTGAGCGCGGATTAATGAGATCGGTGGCATTGAGCGATGTTCCACAATTTTCACATTGGTCACCATATGCTTTTTCGAAACTGCAATGGGGGCATGTGCCTGTAATATATCTGTCGGCCAGGAATGTCTGGTGCTCTTCATCGTAGAACTGGTTGGAGAACTTCTCGGTAAACTCCCCCTTATCGTATAGCGTTTTGAAGAATTCAGATGCGGTTTCGTGATGTATTTTATTGGAAGTACGTGAATAGATATCAAACGAGATTCCGAAATCCTCAAACGATTTTTTAATGATATTATGGTATTTATCAACTACCTGCTGAGGTGTTATTCCTTCTTTTCTGGCCTTGATAGTGATGGGAACACCATGCTCATCAGAGCCTCCAATGAATAATACAGATTCACCCTTTGATCTTAGATACCGTGCATATATATCGGCAGGGACATATACTCCGGCCAAATGACCGATATGTATAGGCCCGTTTGCATAAGGGAGCGCAGATGTAATGGTATATCGTTTAATTGACTTGGCAGATTCAGCAGTCATAATGGGCTTATTTTAATGAAGCTGCAAAGATACGGTTAAAAAAAATAGAGACGCAATTTCTTGCGTCTCCGTTGGTATGTTGTCTGTGAATAACCGACTATTTAGTTTCTATCGATGCAATTAAGGTCTTCAAAGGCTATCTTCAGTCGGTTGATCATGGTTTTTTGTCCTTCATTCAACCACTTGCGGGGATCATAATATTTCTTATTAGGTTTATCAGCGCCTTCAGGATTTCCGATCTGCCCTTGCAGATAACCTTCGTTTTTCTTGTAATATTGCATAACACCCTCCCAGGTTGCCCATTGGGTATCAGTATCAATATTCATTTTCACTACACCATAACTGATAGCTTCCCTGATTTCTTCACGACTTGAACCTGAGCCTCCGTGGAATACAAAGTTTACAGGTTTTTCAGTGGTATGGAGGTTCTTTTGAATATAATCCTGGGAGTTTTTCAGAATAATAGGTTCCAGCTTTACATTGCCTGGTTTATATACTCCGTGTACATTGCCGAATGAGGCAGCTATTGTGAAGCGGTTGCTTACTTCACTTAATTGGGAATATGCATAGGCTACATCTTCAGGTTGAGTATATAGGCGCGAAGATTCCACGCCAGTATTATCAACGCCGTCTTCTTCACCTCCGGTAACGCCTAACTCAATCTCCAGTGTCATCCCAATTTTACTCATCCGTTTAAGGTACTGTTTACAGATGGCGATGTTTGATTCTAATGACTCTTCAGAAAGGTCAAGCATGTGTGAACTAAACAAAGGCTTGCCGGTAGCAGCAAAGAACTTTTCGCCTTCGTCGAGCAGTCCATCTATCCATGGCAATAACTTCTTGGCAGCATGGTCAGTATGAAGAATTACCGGTACGCCATAAATTTCAGCCAGCAGGTGAATATGCCTTGCCCCTGAAATTGCCCCTGCAATGGCAACTTTCTCCGCATCATTATTTAGAAATTTACCGGCATAAAAGTGAGCTCCTCCATTGGAGAATTGAATAATAACCGGTGAATTTACCTCTTTGGCAGCCTGCATCACGGCATTCACTGAATCGGTCCCAACAACATTGACTGCAGGGATGGCAAAACCATTGGCACGGGCAATTCTGAACACTTCCTGAACATCATCGCCTGTTATCACACCCGGTTTTACTTTATCAAATATACGTTCTGACATAATTTATTTTTTTAAAGATGGATAGTATTCTCTTATCTTCGCAAAGATAAGCAACTTCCTGCTATGTTTGTTTATATTTTATATGAGCTATTGTCTAAATACCAGTAAAACAATTATATACCATGTCATTTGAACTTAAAATAAAAGAACTTATGGCCGATAATTATTCTGGTTCGGCTGCAGTGTTGGATAAGCTTATTAAAAGTATTCTAATCTATATTAATAGTCGGGAAATAGAACTAAAGTATCTTCGTGAAAGGATTGAAAGGGTTGCACTTAGTTTTCCTGATCTTGCAGTATTGCATCATTTTATACAACATTTCTTTGAATTTCTTGACCGGTTGGAAGAACTCACACTTACAAATGCTAGAGTCAAATCCAGAATAGAGTTCTTTATAGCAGAGTATTCGAGGGAATGGGATGAGAGTATTGACCTTGCCGCTGAAAAAATGGCTCGTCTGGTTCAATTCTATGATAAGCGAATTCTTTTGCATAGTAATAGCTCAAGCATACATATATTATTTAAACATTTGGCAGTTAGAAAAATATTCCCTTCAGTATATCAGACGATGTCGGGGCCTGTATTCGAGGGAAAAATCCAGGCAAGCGTATTAGCTGATCTGGGCTGTGTTGTTCATTTCATCAACGAGGCTGCTGTTGGAAAATTTATTAATGAAATTGATTTTGCGGTAGTGGGCGCAGACAATGTATTCAAGGATGGTTTTACCAACAAAATTGGGACCTATCCTATTGCACTGGTATGCAAAGAAGCACAAAAACCTCTTTATGTGATTTGTGATTCGCGAAAACGTTCTCCATTGAACTATAGCAGTCGCTCAAATGCAATGTATGAAAAGGAAGCTCCTGCCTCTGAATTATGGGCAAAAGCTCCTGATTCTATCAAACCTGTAAATTATTATTTTGAGTTTACTCCCCATAATC
>JAEYXG010000323.1 GCA_023428585.1 Bacteroidota bacterium | reverse complement strand
TGACTTTAGCGATGGTGTCCACCTCTTCCCATTCCGAACAGAGAAGTTAAGCCCATCAGCGCCAATGGTACTGCCAATCCGGTGGGAGAGTAGGTCGTCGCCGATCTTATAACAATTAAGGCTGCCCGCAAGGCGGCCTTTTTTGGCTCTATACCTTCCTTCGTTTCTATACTTCTTCTTAGTTCCTGTTCTTTCTTCTTCTTTTATACTGAATGTTCTTTATTGTTTTGTTTCTTTGTGAGGCAATCAATTTGATATACCTGGCAATTACTGATTGTTCTTTATTGTGTTGTATCTCCTTTTTTTCTGTCCTGAAAATTTAACTATCATCCTATCTTTGTATCATTATTATTCAACATCTTTGAGTTGATTTGTTTTATTTTTCAAGCAATAATCTGAAATATTGATGACTGATCTGGTAAGCTTACGGCATAAACTGCATAGTATTGCGGAACTTTCGGGTTCTGAATTTCAAACATCCAACTTAATCTTTGAATTCCTTGAAACCTTAAATCCTCATATTCTCCAGAAAGATGTGGGCGGGCAAGGTGTGATTGCTGTTTTTGATAGTGGAAAGCCTGGTCATACCATTATGTTCCGAGCTGATATGGATGCACTTCCTATCGTAGAAACCAATGAGCTGACTTATGCATCAGCCAACAACATAGCTTCACATAAATGTGGCCATGATGGTCATGTTGCCATTCTATTTGGTTTTGCTGAGTACTGTGCTCAAACTCTTCCTATGAAAGGGAAAATAATTTTACTTTTTCAAGCTGCAGAAGAAACAGGCATCGGCGCCCTAAATACACTTAATGATGAAAGATTCGCTGTTTTGAAACCTGATTTTTCTTTCGCAATCCACAATCTTCCCGGCTTACCGTTAAATTCTATTGTTGTGAGAGATCAAACATTTGCTGCTGCTTCAAAAGGCATGATTATTAAATTAACCGGTATTAACTCTCATGCATCTGAGCCTGAAAAAGGCGTTAGCCCCGGCGCTTCATTAAGTGATTTGATCAACAGATTACCTTTGTTGGCTAATGAAGAAATGAATATTAATTACTCCTTAATCACTATTGTTCATGCAAGTCTTGGTGTTCCTGCATTTGGAACAAATCCTGCTGAAGCGGTTCTCATGCTTACTTTACGAGCGTTTTCTAATTCTGTTATCGATTCTGTTACTGAGAAAATATTACATACCGTGAAGGAAGTTGCTTCAATACAAAGGTTAAAATATTCAATTGAATATGCGGATGTATTCCCTGCTACTGTGAATCATCATGAAGCGGTTGAAATTGTTAGAAATGCTTCCCGACGATTAGAACTTAATATTCTTGAACTCGAAAGTCCTTTTAAATGGTCAGAAGATTTTGCACATTTTACGCAAAATTCAAGAGGTGCACTATTTGGAATCGGGAGTGGTGTTAATCACTTGCCTTTACATAATCCTCTTTATGATTTCCCGGATGCAATAATTGAGACCGGTGTTCAAATATGGAAAGGAATCTACCAGGAACTGAACTTCTGACTTTAAAATAGGAAGGTCTATTTGATCAGCTTAAATGTGATCTGATCACCATTCTTATGTTGGATATTCACCAGATAAAATCCTGCTTTTAGCTCTCCAATAGATAAAGATATTTTATTAAAACCAATTACAGCATTTGCTTGGTTAGTAGATAATAACTGCCCAGCGTTGTTATAGATTCTAATATCCAAAGCTGATGGATTGGTTTGTGTAAAGCTGAAAATTACTTCTGATGTTGATACTTTTGTTATTGTAGGATTTTTAAATTCAATACTCTCATTAACCGCACCTGGTTCTTCAGTTTTAATCTCGAGCTTGATAGTTACCGGTAAATGATCTGACATTTTACCCAAGGCAGTTAATACATTGGCAGGTACAGAATTGTTTGGAGGCAGTGTTATTGATGTATTATAATGATTACCATCTTGCCCAATGGCCTTGTATGTACCTGGAATATATTTGACTTTGTGCGATCCTTCCATTATTTCATCGGTTGCAAGAATAAAATCAAAACGGTCATCCATACCCCCACTTGCCTGGCAACCATTGCTGGATGCAGTTACAGATTGAGTATGTACTCCAGCGAATGAAGGATTGTTATTCCAATCACCGGGCGTATTGATCGGATCAAAGAACTGAAAAGAGCCGCCTGAAGATCCGGTGAAATTTTGGTAAGCATCTTCTTCAGATGTATATAAGTTAAAATCGCCCATTAGTAAATAGTTTCCCGGATTTGCATTCTCCGTGAGCCAATCCATTACATTTGCTGCCATTTCTGCCCTTATGTCAGCATTAACTATTCCATCACTTGCTTTTAAATGGGCTACTATGCAATTAATAAAGATTGTATCACCATGAGTAAGGTTTCCCGTTTTATAATATAGCCGATATAGGTTGATGTCACGTATGTATGATTGAATGATAGCCATAGAATGCAGGGCCAGCTTTGTGCTGTCATAAAACATCATGTTGATTATATCTGAGCCGGCATAGTTTGTTGCTGGTGTTCTTCTATAG
>JAEYXG010000320.1 GCA_023428585.1 Bacteroidota bacterium | reverse complement strand
CCATATACTCCTGAATTTCATCTGCAAGGATCTCAGCACCGTTCTCCACTTCATAAATATGTGTGAAGCCAATGTCAAGCATAACGCTGTGAATCTGCCTCAAGGTAATATCTTCCGGGAACTGGCCTGTAAATATGGCCGGTACCAATACAATGCGGTATTTGTAATCAAAAATGAAGTTAAAGTCATCATGGTCAATAATGATAGCGCTCGAAGGGCATTCGCGAAAGCATTTTCCACAATCTATACACTTGTCGCCTAGAAGCACAGCTTTTCCGTCACTAACCCTGATAGCTTCGGTGGGGCATACATTCATGCAGTGAGAGCACCCAACACAAAGGTCCTCACGTATTTTTAAAGCATGATGAAAATTCCCCTTTTCCATTTCAGTTTCAATTTAAATAGACAGCCATCTTAACGATAGTTCCCTTTCCAACTTCTGAAGTAATTGTCAATTCATCACAGTTGTTCTTCATATTTGGCAATCCCATTCCGGCACCAAACCCCATTTCTCTTACTGCACTTGAGGCAGTTGAATAGCCCTGTTGCATGGCAAGATCTATATCAGGAATTCCTGGGCCTTCATCCTCCAGTACCATATCAATTCTGTTAGTACTGATATCTATGATTACTTTACCGGAATAGGCGTGGGCAACAATGTTGACTTCCGCTTCATAAAGAGCAACGACAATGCGTTTAATAACTTTGGAATCAACATTGAGTTGTTTCAGTATTTTTTTAAGCTGGCTTGATGCAGTGCCGGCCTTGGTGAAATTACCTCCTTCAACGTTGAATTCAAAGTTCATTTTCTTTGGTTTTAGTAAACAGGTTTTAAACCCGCAGTGTAGAGTAAGCCGGATGCTTTGAACATGGAGTAGTCACACTCAATCAGGATCATATCATTTTCTTCGGCTAATTGGATCATTTCAGGGGTAGCTTTCTTCTTGCGCACAAATATGATATTGCTAATTTCCGACATTTCAGAAGTCCTGATTGTTTGAAGATTAGCAAGGCCGGTGAGTAACAGTATGTTCTCCTTTTCAATGGTTAAAACATCGCTCATAAGGTCGGAGGCAAATGTGTACTCTACCTCTGAATCAAGAAGATCATTCCCGGAAATCACTTTTGCATTCAATAATTCAACTACTTCCCTTATTTTCATTTCATTAATATTAGGCACCTAACGATGCAGGATCAGTTCAAATGGTGATGCAAAGGTATGTAGTAATTTTGAATCTCCCTAATAAATTGTGAAAAAAATAACAATGTTATTAAAATAACAAATAGAGAGCTGTTTTTATTTATTTTCAGTATATTCCGCCAACGAAATTAGTTATTTGGATGTGTAAATGTGTGATATTTTATATCAGGTCGTAAGTTACACCTTTGGCCAGCTTCGTGTTAGTCACGCTCAGCAGAGCAGAAACGGTTTGTGAGTTCTGGAGTGTATATTGGTTAGTTTTGAAAGAATTTGGTAATATGCTTGACAGATATCTAAAAATGATATACTTTTGTACTATTATAATCAGGTATATGAAAACAGTGTCATTAAAGATAGACGATTCAGTATTTGGCGAGACTGAAAAGATTCTTTCCAAAATCAGAATTCCAAGAAACCGGTATATCAATGAAGCGATTGCATATTATAATAAGATATATCATCGAAGGTTACTGGAGAAAAAACTTAAATGTGATTCTGAATTGGTAAAGAACGAATCAATTAAAGTATTAAAGGAATTTGAAGGAATAGACTATGTTGATTAAGCAGTATGAGATCTGGATTGCAGATCTCAACCCTCAAATTGGGACAGAGCCGGGTAAAACTCGTCCCGTTTTAATAATCCAAACTGATCTATTGAATAAAATTTCTCATCCATCAACAATTATATGCCCTATCACAACAAATGTTGAACACGATGCAGAAATTTTAAGGGTTCATATCAAAAAGAATATAGCCTCTTTAAAGGAGGAATGTGATATAATGATTGACCAAATACGGGCAATTGACAACACTCGCCTGATCAAAAAAATTGGGGATCTACCTGCACCGTTAGTTGATAAGGTAAAAGAAAATATCATGATAACTCTCGACTTAGAAAGTTAACAGCATTACATAGAATATTCAACAGCCATGGAGTACCATGTTGTCCCATCACTGAAATCATGTCATCGCCATTAATATTTGAGGGGCCAACATCTATACCTGCAACGAGTGAACTACTCTGCACAAGCCTGAAACCTTTCCAAAAATCAAACCATTAGCTTCAATAAAGCAACTGGTTAAAGATGTAATGTGGTTTTGTACTGTAGGTGCGCTATTAAAGGCAGCTGAAAGTGAGAGTATATGTGTGTGACTATTTAACAAAATTACACTAATTTAACAATTGTATATCATATAGTAGTAAATTTGGATAGAGATTTTTCTTTATTGCAATAACCTAATTTTCAGTTTATGAAAACCCGTTGTTTAATATTTGCGTTGTTTTTGCTTGTAACAGCTTCGGTTGAATCCTGCAAAAAGGATGAAGAACCTGAATTACCAAGGGTACAAACCGGTGAGATGACAGATATAAATGATAAAGCAGCCACCTGCAGCGGGAGCATCACTGATGAGGGGAATGCAAAAATCCTGAGCAAGGGATTTGTATGGGACTTACAGTTGAACCCGACGCTTGAAAAGAATTCAGGTTTTAAGGATTGCGGCGGTTCATCAGGTGGTTTCACATCACTTGTTGAAAACCTGTTGCCAAATACATTATACCATATACGAGCATTTGCAACCAACAGTGCTGGTACAGCATACGGCAATGAAATAACCTTTACAACCCAGGTTATTCTCCCTGAAGTAAGCACCTTACCGTTAACCAACGTAACTGCATTTTCAGTCTCTTCAGGCGGAAATGTAACAAAAGAAGGAAGTTCACCGGTTCTTTCAAGAGGTGTTTGTTATTCAACAACATCCAATCCACTGGTCAGCGGATTACACACAAGTGATGGCAGCGGACCGGGAGAGTTTTCGAGCTTTATTGAAAATCTGGATCCTGAAGTTACCTATCATCTGAGGGCATATGCTTCTAACAGCTACGGTACAACGTATGGTGAAGAAATTACATTTACCACCCTTTATTTCCAGTACCTAAGGATAACCGGAATCAGCAATATCAAGGCAACTTCGGCTGTTGTCAACAGTTCATACAATGACCCGTCAGTTGGTCCGTTCGCTGTTAGAGGCATCTGCTGGAGCACCAGTCCTGGTCCGACAATTTTGAATGCCCATACTTCTGATCAGAATCATACAGTAAATATTTCCAGCAGCCTAAACGGATTAACCCCTTTAACAAGATATTATATCAAAGCATATGCAAACACACCGAATGGTGTTATCTACAGTGAGGAATCAACATTTACAACGGTTAACTATATATTACCTTCACTATACACATTGTCGCCAACGGGTATTACACCTCATTCTGTAAACTCCGGAGGCAACATAAGTAATGAGGGTGAAATCGGCATTATCAGTGCCCGGGGAGTATGCTGGAGCAATAACACTAATCCTTCACTTGCTGACAATCACACATCTGACGGCAGTGGTACAGGGGTTTTTGGAAGTGGTATTACCGGGTTAATGCCACTCACAACCTATTATTTAAGGGCATATGCGACTAATGATGCCGGAACTGCATATGGAGACCAGAAAACATTTACTACATACGATTACGCAATAGTGACCACCGCAGAGGTTACTTCAATAACCAATACAACTGCAGTAGCAGGGGGCGAAGTAACATACAACGGCGGAACTTATAATGTGGAGGCAGGGATCTGTTACAATACATCACCCATGCCAACTATTGCCGGACCTCATAAGACATGTACCTGGAATCCGGGACCATTTTCAACGGAATTAATCAATCTTCAGCAAAATACTACTTACTATGTGAGGGCATTTGTAACCAATAATGCAGGTACTACTTATGGGGAAGTTGTAAGTTTTAGTACTTTAAATGCTGTTGGGGCAACTGTCACTACTGCTCCTGTAACATCTATAACAAACCACTCAGCTATTTCAGGCGGTGATGTTACTTCCGAAGGAGGAGGCAATGTAACTCAAAAAGGGGTATGCTGGTCATACCTTAGTAATCCCACCCTTTCCAATTCATGGTCAAATGATGGCAGTGGTGCCGGTCCTTTTACCAGTTACATCACCGGCCTTTATTCCGATAATAAATATTATGTAAGGGCATACGCCATAAATGAAGCCGGAGTTTCATACGGCCCGATACGCGCTTTTTACACAAGTGAAAATGAATTCGTTGAATACATTTATGATGATAACTCTTTTGAAACCTCAGCATCTTTCTCCCCAGGCGGGCAAGGATGGATTGGTAATAAATTTGAAGTTACCGACCAGGGTGACATTAAACAGGTTAAACTGTTCTTCCATGAATATAACAATTCAGGTACTGAAGCTTTAACAATTGACTTTTATAACAGCAGCCACGGTTATATCGGTTCTTCTCCGGCTTTCCAGCCTGTTGCAGGTTCATGGATAACCGTTGATATTGACGATATCCCTTTCAGCAATACCTTCTATGCTATGGTCCATTGGGATAACACCACTATCCAGACAAATTACCTGACACTTGATACCAATGGTCAGCACAGAGGATTTGCATATCAGAAGGATATTTATAACGTATGGCAACAGGTGATAGCAAATGGCTCTCTCTCCGTGTTCCTGTTAAGGGTAACTGCCGCTATTGAGAGTGATGGCAAGAAGGTAATTACCGAATACCCTGCCGTAAAGGCAGTAAATGACAGCAGGAGCAGCAATCACCCTGAAGTAATTATATTAAAATGACCACTTTCAATTTAATACAAATAAGCATGAAAAGATACTTTGTTTTAATTGCCATGTTATCTGCTATGATCATCATTACCGGATGTTCAAAAGAAAAAGACAGTAAGCCTGCCACAGTAAATACACTTGATGCCACAGATGTAACCGGCACCACAGCCGTATGCGGAGGAGATGTTACTGATGATGGTGGTTCTGCTGTTTCTGAACGGGGAATCTGTTTAAGTGGAAATGGTGAACCTTCAGTCTCTGATACAAGAATGACAGTTCCCGGAAATACAGGCAGATTCACCGTGAAATTTCAGGGACTTACAAAAAACTCAGTCTATCTATACAGAGCGTATACAATAAATGAATCAGGAGTATCATACGGATTTGTCAAGAGTTTTACCACATTTCCAATTCCTGAAGTCAGGATAACCGGCATCAGCAATATCAAAATGACCGAATGCGACTGTAATGGCACCATTGCATCCGACATTCTGATCTCAGAGGCAGGATTCTGCTGGAGTAAAAGTGAAAACCCCACAATAAGCCAGTATCATATAATAACAGATTCTGATCCGTTTGCAGGTACCATTACAGGACTTGATCCCGGTACTACCTATCATATGAGGGCCTATGCTAAAAACGTATTTGGTACAGGATACAGTGACGACATCATTTTCAGTACCACAATTAATGACTTACCAATAGTGACTACAAACGGGATTACACAATACAATCTGTCATCAGTTTCAATTCAGGGAGAAGTGGTTTATGAATGCGGTGATGGAACTACCCGTGGCTTTATATGGGGCAATACAAATAATCTTACGATTGAAAACGCTACCGGTCAGGTAACCAGCGGAACCGGCATAGGAGTATTTGAGGCAGTTCTCGAGGGTATTCAACGAAACGTCATTTATTTTGCAAGAGCATATGCCATAAATCCGGCAGGAATATCATATGGAAATGCCATTACATTTATCTATGACCTGCCAAGCGTTGAACTTCAGCCCATTTACGATATTGAAGGAACAAAAATTAAATGTAAAGCTGAAATCACAAGTTCCGGAGGTCTGGACGTGATTGCTGAAGGATATTGCTGGAGTACGGATACAAATCCTGATGTTGATGATCATTGTACCAACTCACTTGATAAAAATCCAACAGGACTTACCCAGAACACATGGTATTATATTCGTGCTTTTGCCCAAAATCAGGCTGGAATCAGTTACAGCAACCAGATCAGTTTTAATTCAGGCTTTTCTTATGGAACACACCACTTTGGCGGACTGGTGTTTCATAATGATGGCCTGGGCCATGGTATTGTATCAAATACAGCTCCTCTTGACAATTCCTATGTGTGGGGATGTGAAGGTTCGCAGTATGGAACCTCTGACTCCATTGGTGCCAGTATTTCAAACACTGAGATGATATTGAGTAATTGCACTGATTATCCACAAGATATTGCAGCACAAAAAGCCAATGACCTCATAGCTAATGGATATTCTGACTGGGTACTCCCATCATACAGGGCTCTAAAAAAAATATATACCAACCTGGTTCAACCCGGTTATTTAACCGTACCATACGAATATGCTGATTTCTGGAGCTCATCGGAGGTGCTGAATCTAACTTACGGGATGTATGCATATTCATATATCTTTCGCTATGGAGAACCGCATTCAAGCGGAAAAGATCAGGATCATTATGTCATACCTGTAAGACATTTCTGACAGCAAAAATGGTGGAACAGGAATGGCATCACTACAATAGCATTATACGCAGCTTTCTTGGAGATTATTTAACCAAACTCACACTCCCCTTATTCTGCTCTGCCTTTGTCAATGCATCTGCAATTGCAAGGGCTTCCCTCTCCTTGAGGAGAGGGATTGAAGGTGAGGTAAAAAAAGAGGCTGAACTCTTTGCAGAGACAGCCTCTCTAATTGAAAGAAACCTACAACTAATTAGTAACGTTTCCTTGGCTTATAATGCGTATGCAACAAATCATGTGATTTATGGCTCAATGGCTCACCAAGGAATTTAGCGTAAACTTCAACTACTTCAGGATTTTCGTGAGATTTTCTGATTGGCATACCGGCATCTTCGCTATATATGGCTTCAGCTCTCTTCTTTCTGATTTCGGGTGAAGTTGGAATAGGTTGACCTCCACCACCGAGACAACCGCCCGGGCATCCCATTATTTCAATGAAATGGTAATTGGCTTCACCGCTCTTCACTTTTTCCATCAACTGCCTGGCATTGGCCAAACCATGAGCAATAGCTACATTTAGATCAACACCTTCCAGGAAACTCCATTCAGGCTTAACATTCTTGATCTTGATCGATGCTTCCTTGATTCCTTCCATTCCACGAACAGGTTGAATGTTGAGATTTGTAAATGGGACTTCACGGCCAGTAACTATTTCATAGGCAGTTCTCAAGGCAGCTTCCATAACACCACCGGTAGCACCGAATATTACTGCCGCACCTGTTGATTCTCCAAGGATGCTATCATAATGTTCCTCATCAATTTTATCAAAGTCTATACCTGCCTGCTTGATCATCATGGCAAGTTCCCTTGTGGTCAATACGTAATCAACATCCTGGTAACCACTGTCACGCATTTCAGGCCTCTCACATTCAAATTTTTTGGCCACACAAGGCATGATTGAAACAACCACCATATCCTGAGCTTTGATATTGATCTTTTCAGCATAGTAGGTTTTTGCCAGAGAACCAAACATCTGCTGCGGTGATTTACAAGTTGAAAGGTTATTGAGCAATTCAGGATACATGTGTTCCTGGAACTTTATCCAGCCAGGCGAACAGGAAGTCATCATTGGTAATACCGCTGTTTCATCCTTATCCACAAGTGCCCTTTTCAAACGGGTAAGCAATTCAGTCCCTTCTTCCATGATGGTAAGGTCGGCTGTAAAGTCGGTATCAAGTACTTTATTGAAACCAAGTTTTTTAAGAGCAGAGACCATATGACCGGTAACCCTTTCACCGGGAGGTAATCCCAGGTCTTCACCCAAAGCCACTCTGGTAGCAGGGGCTGTTTGCACAACAACAAATTTGGTTGGGTCATATATGGCTTTCCATACTTCCTCTATGTAATTGCGTTCAGTCAATGCCCCTGTTGGACAGCGGTTTATACATTGTCCGCAAGCTGAGCAAACAACATCATTAAGCGGTTTATTCAAGAAAGTGGAAATCTTCTGGTGGTCACCCTTACTGGTAACAGCAAGGGCACTGATACCCTGCAGTTCATGACAGGTACGCACACATCTCTGACAGCGTATGCACTTGCTGTCGTCTTTAACTATGGAAGGTGACGATATGTCCTGAATTTTATACGCCGGTTTAACGAGATCAAGAAAAACGTGGTCGCCAATTCTATATTCACTGGCAAGATCCTGCAATTCGCAATTCCCATTTTTAAAGCACTTAGTGCAATCAGCGTTATGTTCTGACAAGAGAAGTTCAACAATGTGTTTGCGGGCAATTCTAACTTTCTCGCTATTAGTGAATACTTCCATTCCTTCAGAAACAGGAGTAGCACAAGATGCAGCAAGTAATCTGGCTCCTTTTATTTCGACAACACAAACTCTGCAATTACCTGCAACAGAGAGGTCAGGGTGATTGCAAAGTGTTGGAATACGTAAGTTCAGTTTTCGTGCAGCATCAAGTATAGTGGTGCCCTCTTCCACAGAAACGGGCATATTATTGACCTTGAGGTTTACTAAATATTTGTTCATGTTATCTGTTTTTTGAGGTGCTGTTAATAGATTATCTCTTCTCTGAAGTTATCAACTATTGAATTGAAGGGATTACCAACTGATTGTCCCAATCCACATTTTGCTGCAATTTTCATTGTATTGGTAAGTTTCTTGAGATCATCAAGATATGATGGTGAACGTTCACCTCGTTTTACAGCTTCAATTCCTTTCAACAGTTGCTGACAACCTACACGACATGGAGTACATTGACCGCATGATTCTTCCGTAAAGAATTCAAGGTAGTCGTGCAATACATTGTACATCGACCTTGAGCTATTGAAAATCATCATGGAACCACCGGTAGGGATACCTTCAAAGCCAATGATTGTATCATTGAATTTCTTGCGTGGCACACAATGTCCAGATGCTCCACCTACCTGAATAGCTTTGGCATCTCCATCTCCAAATTCTTCAACGAATTTATTGAGTGGCATGCCGAGCTCGAGTTCATAGATTCCCGGGATGGGGGTATCACCTGAAACGCTGAATACCTTTGATCCCCTAGAATCTGAGGTACCTAAAGCCTTGAACTTCTCAGGACCCATATGGCATATCATGGTTGTATAAACCAGTGTTTCAACATTATTGATTACTGTAGGTTTGTTGTTATAACCGGCAACTGTAGGGTAGGGGGGCTTGTTGCGAGGCTCGCCGCGCTTGCCTTCCATTGATTCAAATAATGCGCTTTCTTCACCGCATACATAGGCTCCACTTCCGCTTTTAAGGTAAATTGAAAAGTCTATGTGCTTTTGTTTCAGTTCATTATTGAACTTATCCAATTTTGCCTGGATGCTTTTTAAAAGGAAGTTATACTCTCCTCTTATGTAAATATATCCCTCTTTGGCGCCAATAACATAACCACAGATAGCCATGCCTGCGAATATCTTTTCAGGAACACGGTCAAGAATTTCCCTATCTTTAAATGTTCCGGGTTCACCTTCGTCTGCATTGCATATAACATATTTTACTTCGCTGTCTTCATTGCGGGTGAATTTCCATTTCAAACCTGTTGGAAATCCGGCACCACCTCTTCCTTTCAGGCCGCTATCAATCAAGTCAAGTATGATTTCATCAGCCGACCTTTTTATTGTTTTTTCTAATATTCCAATCGGTGATATTGATTTATCATCCTCGAATATTATATCTACTTTTTTAAGTTTAGTTTCCATTTGAATCTGATTTTAAAGGGTGATGCTATTGCTCTTTACCGTACTTTTCAAGAATCTCTACAGCCTTAGCCGGTGTTAATTCCGGATAAACTTCATCGTTTATCAACATTACCGGCCCCTTATGGCACCAACCCAAACAGTTGGCTGTTAGTAAAGTAAATTTCTTGTCATGAGTAGTTTCACCCACTTTAATTTTCAGCTGATTGCTTATTGCTTCAATAATCTCCTCCCTGCCTTTCATGTGACAGGTAATGGTTTTACAAACCCTGATAACATTTTTCCCACGGGGAACTGTATCAAGAAAAGTGTAGAATGAAGCTGTGCCGTAAACATCTGCAGCTGAAAGATCCAACTCCTTGGCTACTGATAACATGGCCTCTTCCGACAAATAATGCTCTTTCTGCACAATGCCCTGAAGAATAGGCATCAAGCTGTTACGACACCTGCCATTTTTCTCGACAAGTTCTTTTACTAGCAATTCTGTTGTCATTTAATTTCCTCCATTGTTGATAAAAAATGAATGATTTAGTTAATTGAGTGTGACTAGTGACTCTTTTGAATCACAAATCAAATATAAAAATTCTTTTGTGAATTGATTAACAATGGAACTTTTTTTTTACCTCCTGATACTCAATTTATAATGATTCTAAAGTAATTGCTTATTTTGCCATTTTCCCGTTTCTGATTGCTAATGAATTTGCCATTTGTTATCTGTTTTATTGGATTCGTAATATATTTACCTTTGCAGCATGGAAAACAATCGTTATTTTCTACACCTTGCTTACAATGGCAGTACTTTTCATGGATGGCAGGCTCAAAAAAATGCTCATTCTGTTCAGGAAGAGATAGAAAATGGCCTGTTTCACATTCTTGGCAATAAAAAGATACAACTAACAGGGGCAGGAAGAACTGATACCGGAGTTCACGCCCGTAACTATTACGCACATTTTAATTCGGAATTACTTTTAAAAAAGGAAGAACTTAAGCAGTTAGCCTATAGATTGAATCACATACTGCCTGATTCTATTGCCATTTATGAAGCTTTTCATGTGAAAGACGATGTGCATGCGAGATTTTCTGCACTTTCAAGAACCTATAATTACTTTATCTGCCGTGATTTTGATCCTTTTGCTGTTGGATTTTCTCATCGTCTTACCATTCCTTTGAATATTGATTTGATGAACGAGGCATCATCCTTGA
Source organism: Bacteroidota bacterium (assembly GCA_023428585.1). Classification (GTDB taxonomy): domain Bacteria; phylum Bacteroidota; class Bacteroidia; order Bacteroidales; family Lentimicrobiaceae; genus Lentimicrobium. The sequence continues at coordinate 4,318 of JAEYXG010000320.1, read as the reverse complement.
TTATGCAATATTCTGATTTTACTTGTTTTGCCAAAAGTGGTGCTCAAACTAAAACCAATAATTGTGTTGTAGCTGTCAGCGAATGGATAATCAGGGATAACTACCTGATTTATCGTACAAAGGCTAACAGGTTTCTGCGTAATATGGTGAGGGCAATGGTAGGAACACTGATTGATATTGGGAAAGGAAAGTTATCAATTGATGAATTCAAGGTAATCCTTGAAAGAGGCACCCGGTCGGATGCCGGACAGTCTGTTCCGGCTTGTGGTTTATTTCTTGAAGATATTGAATATCCGAAGAATATCAGAATGTAGTTCTTTAAACTGATTCCCCATGTTGATCATTATCTGAAGGAATCAATTCGCGTAGTAAGAGGTACTTAAAATACTGACAGGAAAAAGTAGAATGTCATAATGAGCGATACTGCAAGCTTAGCAACAGTGCCGGCAAGAAAACCAATGAAAGTGCCGGTTCCTGCTTTAAGTGCTATTCCTACTTCTTTACCTTCAAGCATCTCGCCTACTACAGCACTAATGAATGACCATAAGATCATGCCGAAGGGAGGAAAAAAAACAATTCCAACTATCAGGCCTATGGTAGCTCCCCAAATACCTTTTTTACTGCCTCCCGAGAACTTTGCGCCCCATATTGGAATCATATAATCAAGTACCACTACTACTATTGTTATTATAAGCCAACTTACAAGAAAGTTGGTGGAAAACTCATGATATCCTGAGAAATGAAGTACTAAAAGTGCCAAATAACTCAGGGGAGGACCAGGCAATACCGGCAATATTGACCCTGCCAATCCGGTAAGTGTTAATAATATTCCTAAAGTAATCCAAACCCATTCCATAAAGATCCTTTTCTTTTACTTATTGCAGACAATAAGGCATATCAACGCATTCTTTGATTTTTCAGTACCGTTTGATTTGATCAAGGCAACCAAACAATCAGCAATATATGATTGTTTAATGCCTTATCTATTAGGTTCTACAACCTGAATTTAAATGAACGATGAAAATAATCAAAATAGTGCTAGGAATTATGTTATTTGCAACATTCCTATCATGTAATAAAAATACACCAACTAGCGGAAATATGCAAAATGAGGATAAGCTGACTGAGAAAATTTTCAAAAATGATGAGGAGTGGAAGAAGGTTCTTACTCCAGAGCAATACAGGGTATTGAGGGAAAAAGGAACGGAGAGGCCGGGTACCGGCATTTATGATCAGCATTTTGTAAAGGGAACATATCATTGCGCTGCATGTGGTCAAGAGTTGTTTGATTCCAATTCAAAATATGATGCAGGTTGTGGATGGCCCAGTTTTGCTGAACCAACACAGAAAGCAGCAGTAGAGGAGTCCCTTGATAAGAGCTATGGCATGATCCGAACAGAAGTTGTATGCTCCAAATGTGGGGGACACCTGGGTCATGTTTTTAATGACGGACCACCACCCAATGGGCTGAGGTATTGCATAAATTCAGCCTCTCTGGAGTTTAAGGCTGAATAGATACTTAGAATAAATAGGTGCTCAGACTGGTAAAAGAGTATTATTTTCTGAACTCAAGTTCGGTGAAATCAAAGTCGGGATTTGGTACATCCACTCTCATCTGTTCAACTTCTCCATCCGCATTAAGCACAAAGTTCACGGTTCCTTCGGGCAGTGAAGGTACTTCGGGGAATTCAATGGTAAAAGTGTCATACTGCCGGTGAGTGAGTTTACTATGGAATAGGGGAGTGGGAACGAATTGAAGATAGAGATTGCCATCTTTTAGTTCAACTGTGGCATTTCCATATAGTTTACTTTTGTATGTACCTGCGTATTTTGACAGATCTGTGCTGGGTTTTGTTCCTAAAGCTCGTTTTTGCTCTCTTTCTCTATCCATCTTTTCCTGACGTTCTTTCCCTTTTGCTTCCCTGTCAAGGAAATAGGCACTCCAGTCTTTTGATGAATCGCCAATATAACTATCCAGAATTTTATACATCATTGGCAGATAGAGGCTTGAGTTCTTATTGGTTAAGACTACGAGCCCTAAGTTGGCTTCCGGAACGAAGGCAGTATAGGAGATCATGCCATCGTATCCACCGGAGTGTGATATCACTTTCTTGCCATAATAATCCATTATGCTCCAGCCAAGGCCGTATCCTTTAAAGTGAGTGGTAGGCCATAGGTCTCTTGAGAATGCAGAAACATTGTTCAGGATTTGTGGGTACCACATTTCATTGAGCGTTTTTTCAGATATTATCTGTTGGTCGCCAAGTTTACCATTATTCAGCTGCAACTGCATCCATTTTGCCATGTCGTTGGCTGAAGAGAGAAGAGCTCCGGCAGGAGCTATATTATCCCAGTTAAGGTAGTTGATCCGTATATTCTTATCCTTAAAGTAAGTATGTGGTTCAGCAACATTTAGCTTTTTTCTGTCCAGATCATTAATGGTAGTAACAGTGGAGTTCATTTGCAGAGGAATCAGGAAGTTGGATTTTATGTAATCACTCCATGTTTGTCCTGTAACTTTTTCAATAATCAATCCTGCCGTCAGATACATAATATTGGAGTAGCCGAAGTTACTTCTGAAACCATATCCCGGTTTTAAATATCTGGCTCGTCTTACTACCTCTTCAGGAGAATGGGTAGTGCCGTACCAGACCAGATCACCACTGAATGTAACCAGGCCTGAGCGGTGGGAGAGGAGATCTCTTATTGTTATGTTTGCTGTAACATAAGGATCATAAAGCTGAAACCAGGGGAGATGGTCAACTACCTTGTCATCCCAGGTAATCTTTCCCTGGTCAACCAAAATACCAAGCGCTGAAGCAGTAAAAGATTTTGTATTGGAAGCCACGGCAAAAAGTGTATTGGCATCTGTAGGTTCCATTGTATTAATATCTTTAACCCCATATCCTTTAGCGAAAAGTATGCTGTCGCCGGTAACAATCGCAATTCCCATTCCAGGTACATCCCAGTCACTCAATGCTTTCTGAAAGTATTTATCTAGTTCAGCAGTGTTTGCCTTGTTTTGTGAATGGGCCAAAGAACTGATTATTACCAATACTGTCAGAAGAATATGTTTGATCTTCATGCTTTATAAATTAATTTGTTATTTGAATTGATTGAAGTCAGGCAGGTTTAACCGGCAGAATCTTTTAATTAGAATAGTAAATTCATTTATGTTTTCTAATCTTTTATTGCTTATGATAACAGGTGATAATCTTTAAGGCCTTCTATTACTGATTTCTGAATACGATCAACTTGGATATTATTGGCGGCAGCAACTTCCAACAGTATATCCTTGAAGTGGAATGCTATTGAACCAACAAAACTCACTTCCATCTTCTCATAGTCAGTAAACTTCATGACTCCGACTTTAAAGAAATCATTGAATGATTGTGCAATCAACTTACGCACGTATTTATTTTCAGCATTTCTTTGAATAAAAGGGGCCAATGAAGCAAGGAATTTATTAGGTGGTCCCTGATTATAGATATTATCGAGCACAAACTCGAGCGACAGGTTAAACTCGGCACAAAGCTTATCACTCATGTCACCCGGCATTTCTCCCTTAAGGTAATCGGTTATAAGCAGTTTTCCCATATGAGTACCGCTGCCTTCATCGCCAAAGAAATAGCCAAGGGAAACCATTTGGCGGGTAATTTTTGATCCATCATAAACACACGAATTGGAGCCGGTTCCCAGAATACAGGCAATACCGGGTTTATTCATACAGAGAGAACGGGCTGCGGCAAGCATATCGTGGTTAACTTCAATAGAAGCATTAATAAAAAGTTCCTGTAGGATATTGCTTATCTTAAAGCATTTTGATTCTGTAGAGCAACCAGAGCCGTAAAAGTAAATATTTTCAACACTGTTGGAAGGAACGAGTGGTATCAATTCATTTCGCAGCATTTCAAGAATCTGCTCTGCTGACATATAATAGGCATTGATGCCAGCAGTGGAAATAAATGTATTATTGTTATGGTTTACGAGCAACCAGTCGGTTTTAGTTGAGCCGCTGTCGGCAATAAGTATCATTAAAAGTAAGTTTAAATATCAGTGACAAATATAGGGAAAATACCGTATACCAATAAAATGAAGAGCCTGAACATAATAAAAGGAAGGGCATGGAACTGGTTATGACATATTGGAAGGAATAGGGTAAAGGTATAGAGCCAAAAAAGGCCGCCTTTAGGGCAGCCTTAATTGTTATAAGATCGGCGACGACCTACTCTCCCACCGGATTGGCAGTACCATTGGCGCTGATGGGCTTAACTTCTCTGTTCGGAATGGGAAGAGGTGGACACCATCGCTAAAGTCA
>JAEYXG010000310.1 GCA_023428585.1 Bacteroidota bacterium | reverse complement strand
TTTTGCGAATCTTACGGTCGCTTTTATAATATTTGGTGGTGAGTGTACGGAGCACCTCATCCATCAATGTCCTATCAACTGATTCTGAAATATCTTTTACCCGGCGGGGTTCCATATCAAGCAACTTGGCTGATTCCATAATTATCTCCTTATTCAGGATATTCCATTTCTGACCCCTTTTCTGCAACTCATCGCGTAACAATATTGCAAGTGAATTACCCTGGCATCCATGCTCACGTGATATGGTTATAAATGGCTTTCCTTCCTGTTTTGGCACAATCTGATGATCATGATTAAAACTCTCAACCATGTATTTTATGAGCAAATCCTTATTATCCATTGCTATTTCATTAAGTTGATTTGATTCAATGCTAACATTCAAAAATTGGAAGTGACATGAGAACTATTTCAATCGTTCTCTGAGTTCTTCTGTTTGCTTTTCGAAGCCGGGCTTCCCTAACAAAGCAAACATATTCTTCTTGTAAGCTTCCACTCCGGGCTGGTCAAAAGGATTTACATCAAGAACATAGCCTGAAAGCGCACACGAGAATTCATAGAAATAGATTAATTGGCCTAATGTGAATTCATTTAGTTGTGGTAGCCTGATATGTATATTGGGTACACCGCCATCAACATGAGCAAGAAAAGTACCTCGTTCTGCTTCACGATTAACCAGGTGTATTCTCTTTCGTGCAACAAAGTTAAGACCATCAGAATCATCGTCCTCGAATGGTACAGTCAGATTCTTTTGAGGTTGATCAATACTTAGCACAGTTTCAAATAGAATACGCAGCCCATCCTGAACATATTGCCCCATGCTATGGAGATCTGTAGTAAAACTAACGCCGGCTGGGAAAATACCTCTATTGTTTTTGCCTTCACTTTCGCCAAAGAGCTGTTTCCACCATTCAGTAATATAGATTAGAGAGGGCAGATAGTTGACCATAACCTCCACCGGTTTACCTGCTCTGTATAAAGCATTTCGGGCAGCAACATATTTGAACGCCGGATTATCATCTAAGGTTTTGGCAGTTGTAACCACCTCCTTCATTGCTTTGGCACCTTCAATTAACTTACGAATATCAAATCCTGCAACAGCAATGGGCAATAATCCTACAGGAGTAAGTACCGAGTATCGGCCTCCTATATCATCGGGCACATCATACGTTTTATACCCTTCAGAGGTAGCAAGACGCTTCAGGGCTCCCTTTGACTGATCAGTAATTGCAATTATACGTTTTCTTGACTCTTCCTTGCCATATTTCTCTTCCAGATGCTTGCGCAATATCCTGAATGCTATAGCAGGCTCAGTTGTTGTACCACTCTTTGATATGACAGCCAATGCATAATCTCGCTGATCAAGGATCTTAAGCAAATCAGCAAGATAATCCTCAGAGATATTATTGCCGGCATATACCACAAAAGGTTTTCCTCTGTGGTCACGCGATAATAATGATGCAAAATTATTTTGCAATGCTTCAATTACGGCTCTTGCGCCTAAATATGAACCCCCAATTCCTATAACGACATAAATATCAGCACTACGAGCAATAAAACGGGCATCACTTTCAATGCTGCTGAGCATATCATCATTAATCTCATCAGGCAAAGTTATCCAACCGAGAAAATCGTTACCTTTTCCACTTTTATTGAGCAAAGTTCCTTGATGCAGGATTAACTCATTTGTGAATGTTTCAAGTGTCGTATTATCGACAAAGCCTTCCAGGCCGCGGGTATCTATAGTAAGATCAATCATTGTGTGTTGGGTAAGAATGCTGTTGAATTACAGGATAAATTGGATAAACATACAATCGACAAAGGTAGTTCAATATTATAAAAAAAACGAATGCAGCATATCAAAGCTGCATTCGTTTTTTTACACACAACAAAACCAATTTATAGTTTCACACACACACTACTATATAATCAATTGGTATAGTCAATCACTTTTGACAATACAAATGTACAATCATGAGCCTCGTTGACATGTTAACCAATTACAACAAACGTTAAAAGATGTTAAGGTTTGGATATACAAACAATTAGGTCACATACCTTTGTGTTATGAACAGTCGACTGATTATCTGGATTACGTTAATGGTAAGTATTGCCATAGTTCTATTGATTGGTATTCAAACCTATTGGATCAAGAATGCTATAGAATTACGTGAAGCCAATTTTCATAGAAGTGTTGCTGAAGCAGTAAATGAGCTAATGATACAGATAGAGAAGGAAGAGATGAACCGTCAGATTCGTAAGAACATAGAATACAGTACATTATTACGATCAATCGATTCACTGGATTATTTAATATTTCTCGAAACAGGCAGCACAGAGCACATTAACAGTGGCACTGGCTCATTCAATTATGAACGTAAGCAAGAATGGGGTGAAGTGCTTGAAAACAATGAATGGAAACTAGTTAAAAAATCTGATTCGTCAAATTTGAATTACCCGGGTAGTGATAGTATCATTGACAGTGCAGGAAGCTTAAGTGAAAGAGCACAGCAGCTTAATAGAAAGAAGGCTTTTTTATTGAACCAGGTATTTGATGAGATGTTTAATAATCCATTTATTCCATACATTGAGAACTGGCTAACAAAAGAGAAGCTTGACACTTTGCTGAAAACGACGTTGGCAAACAAAGGCATTAAAGCGCAGTTTGAGTTTGGCATATACAGCAAAGCTCGCAACCTGATGGTAATAGAAAAAGATAAAGATTTCAGGCAATCATTGATTGATCAGGGACTATATTTCCGGTTATTCCCATCGAATAATTACTCAGCACCTGATTACCTTGTATTATTCTTTCCCAATCAAACCCGGTACCTACTCGTACAAATGGGTGGCATATTAACCATATCAGGAATACTGATGCTGGTTATCATTCTTTCATTCATGACAGTAATAATCGCAATCTTCAGACAGAAAAAATTGTCGGAAATGAAGAATGATTTCATTAACAACATGACACATGAATTCAAGACTCCTATAAGCACCGTATCATTGGCATGTGAAGTATTAAATGATAAATCGGTCTCCAAATCGGAAGAGTTTGTTCATTCGTATATTGGAATCATTAGTGAAGAAAACAAGCGTTTGGGTGATATGGCTGAAAAAATATTACAAACGGCAATACTTGAAAAAGGACAGCTCCGACTGCGAAAGGAGAAAATAAACCTACATAGTATAATTGAAGATGTTGCTCACAAAATTGCCATTCAGGTTGAAATACGCGACGGAAGTATCGTCACTCAATTAAATGCCACAGAACCACTGATATTAGCAGATAAAGTGCATATTACCAACGTAATCAACAACTTGTTAGATAATGCCAATAAATACTCACCCAGAAAACCATTGATAACAATCACCACTAGTGATATGAATAATGGAATTCAAGTAAGTATTATAGACAATGGCATAGGGATTAATAAGGCAAACCTGAAAAAAATATTTGAGAAGTTATACAGAGTGCCAACCGGTGATGTTCATAATGTAAAGGGATTTGGATTGGGATTAAGCTATGTTAAATTCATAGTTGACAAACATGAGGGCAAAGTTAGTGTTGAAAGTGAACCGGGTAAAGGATCAACTTTCAGAATCTGGTTGCCTTATAAAGGATGAAATATTAAATTTGTAGTATGGAAAATCAAAAAGTAAAAGTTCTATTGGCAGAGGATGACCGTAACCTTGGTAACATTCTCAAATCATATCTCGAAGCAAAAGGTTATACCACAAGGCTGTGCATTAATGGTCAGGAAGCCTATGAACAGTTTCTGAGGGATAAATATGATTTCTGCGTAGTTGATGTGATGATGCCGATAAAAGATGGCTTTACTCTTGCCAAAGATATAAGGCAGCACGATAAGCAGATACCCATACTTTTCTTGACAGCAAAATCACTTGAAGAAGACAAACTTAAAGGATTTCAGGCAGGAGCTGATGATTATCTGACGAAACCTTTCAGCATGGACGAACTGCTATTACGCATGGAAGCCATACTAAGAAGATCAGGTATGAGCCCATCGGGGACAAAAACCTTTAAAATAGGCAACTTTGATTTCGACTATAATCTTCAAACTTTAAAGTTCAATGGAGAAGAACAAAGGCTCACATCAAAAGAGAATGAACTGCTCAGGCTCCTTTGCGAAAACATGAATGAAACATTAGACAGGAGTTTTGCCCTTAATAAAATATGGCAGGATGACAGCTACTTTAACGCTCGTAGTATGGATGTCTATATAGCCAAATTGCGTAAATACCTGAAAAATGATTCAGGGGTAGAATTGATAAATGTGCACGGTATTGGTTTTAAACTGGTTGTAAAAGGCTAACCATCAAACATATTTAATTATAGTGCACGTTGCCGATTTTATTTAAATAGATCGCCCAAGTCACTTTAGATGTTGCAAAATTAATAGTTGAAGATCTATTGATTCAGTTGAGTTTTTCGGGAAAATAATATTTGAGTGGTAATTGTTGGCCTCACGAAAGATTTACTTCCTTCTTTTTTTGCCTCTTTTTTTATCTCTCTTTATTTCCTCCACTTCAGCTTCATTAATCAATGATTGCCAATCTTTCGGACCTTCAGCAGAGAATGCAATGGTTTCAGAATACTCGCTTTTCGAAATAGTGAGTACATCAATTTCCTTGTCTAAATATGTTTGGATCTCATCAAGTACTGTTTTCTCTTCTTTACTACAAAATGAGACAGCTGTCCCTCGTTTGGTTCCTCTGCCTGTACGACCGACCCTATGAACATAGTTCTCTGCTTTCTCAGGAAGGTCGTAGTTTATAACATACTGAACATCAGGTATGTCAATTCCCCTGGATGAAACATCAGTTGCAATCAGGATACGCTCTTCCCCGGTGCGGAATTTATTAAGTGCTTTCTCACGCTCCTTTTGATCCTTGTCGCCATGCATTGTTAGGCTTGAGATATCAACTCTTTGCAGAGCAGCTTGAACACGCTCAGCACGTACTTTTGTCCGAATAAAGACAAGTACTTTACTATCAGGATTCTCTTTTATAATACGTTCCAGAAAGAATCTTTTGTCATCCATTTCAACATATATCACGAAATGGTCGATATTCTTGGACACAGGATCCTTGGGTGAGATTTGAATTCTAATTGCCTCTTTCACCAAGGAATAAGCAAGTTTTTTTATTTCATGATCGATGGTAGCGGAGAAGAACAGTGTTTGACGCCGTTTTGGAAGTTGTGCAACCAACTGTCGGATATCATGAATAAAACCAAGATCAAGCATGTGGTCAGCCTCGTCAAGAATAAGGATTTTAACTTTGTCAATGGATATATATCCTTGGCTTGCGAGATCAAACATACGACCAGGTGTAGCCACTAATATATCAACACCCTTTTGAAGCCTTTCAATCTGTGGATCCTGCTCAACACCACCATAAACACACAAAACCTTTAAGCTACTCCCTTTGCTTATCAGCTCAAACACTTCCGATATTTGAATGGCCAATTCCCTGGTAGGTACCATTACCAGACACCGAATGCCTCCCTGATTCTTCTCCAGCATCAACTGGTTAACTACGGGAATAACAAATGCAGCAGTCTTTCCAGTCCCTGTTTGCGCTATGGCTAATACATCCTCACCTTTAAGTATTGGGGGTATGGCTTTAAACTGTATATCAGTTGGCCTCTTGAATCCCATTAAGGCAAGATTTTCCTTTATAACAGGTGTAAAATGTGAATCTTCAAATCGCATATATTTCTCTTATTCTAGACACCCTATTATGTATATCAACCAACTAATTGACCATGATTGCATTTATTGGAAATCACTACATGACTATTTCAAATTCATCCCAATCCAAAGCAACTTTAAACTGGCTTCTATAATTCTGAAGTGATTCATAGTCCAGCAAATAATTTACCATCTCAGGTTCTTTATCTTCACAACCAGTTAAAAGTCTTCCCTTAAAATCAAGAATAACGGAACCACCATTGTGTGGGATTCCCTTATTGTCTTCACCAATGCGATTTACACCAATGCAGTAAGCTTGATTTTCAATCGCCCTGGCTGCCAAGAGTGTATGCCAGATACTACTTCTGCTTGCGGGCCAGTTGGCTACGTATATCAACAAATCATACTCATATTGATTGTCAATTAATTTGTTCTTACTCCAAACGGGGAATCTAAGGTCATAACACACCAGAGGCTTCACTTTCCAACCATTTAGTTCTACAATCAACGGTTTCGTACCTTGTGAAAAGGAATGATGTTCATCCCCCATTCTGAAGAGATGCCGTTTATCATATTGCTCGAAGCTTCCATCAGGCCTCATCCAAATCAATCTATTGAAGAAGGAACCATTTTCATTCAATGCAACACTACCAGTTATAACACAATTCAGTTTGGAGGCTGCTTGTTTCATCCACCGCATAACCTTTCCATTCATGGTTTCCTTGATGTCACTAACATCGGTGACAAACCCCGTTGCAAACATTTCAGGCAAAACCACCAGGTTAGTAGGTTCTTTACATTTGCCAAGCTCTTTGGTAAAATACTTAAGGTTAGCATCTGTCTTTGCCCATACCAATGGTGCTTGTATAATAGTAACATTAATGGGAGTTGGGTTCATATTGATATACTGATTTTAAACAATTCAAATTTTGCATAAAATTTCAGCTGCCTTCTCAAGCGTCTCGGTTGTTTTGGCAAAACAAAAACGTAGCATTCTATTATCCGTTTGATTATGATAGAATGGAGAGACAGGAACCGAGGCTATGCCATATTCTTTGGTAAGGCGTATTGCGAAATCGGTCTCCTTCTCTTCACTAATGTTTGAATAATTCAACAACTGGAAGTAAGTGCCTTTAGCAGGAACAGCAGTAAAACGTGACGATTTAACCAAACTTAGAAACAAATCTCTTTTTTTCTGATAAAAGGAGCCCAGATGGATATAATTCTCTTTATTGCTAAGAAACTCAGCAATAGCATATTGAACCGGAGTATTTACAGCGAATACAATGAATTGGTGAACTTTACGAAATTCAGCCATCAGATTAGGAGGGGCAAGCACAAATCCACACTTCCAGCCTGTTGTATGGAAAGTCTTGCCAAAAGAACCAACAATTAAGGAATGGGTAGCCAATGATGGGTATTTGCAGACACTTTCATGCTTGTGATTATCAAAAATAAGGTGTTCATAAACCTCATCACTCAATACAATAATATCACGATTTTTGATGAGAGCTTCCAGTTTCTTCAGGTCGGACGCCCTTATAATACTACCCGTTGGATTATGAGGTGAATTAATAATAATCATACGGGTATTACCTGAAATGAGCGAAGCCAGTGTGTCCCAATTTATAGTATAATCAGGCTGTTTAAGTTGGGCATACTTAACCATTCCACCTTGTAACTTCACTGCAGGTCCGTAACTATCATAAGCGGGTTCAAACACTATTACTTCATCACCCGGACGGATGAAGGCTTCAATGGCAGTATAAAGTGCCTGTGTTGCACCTGCAGTAATGGTAATTTCCGATTCAGGATGATAGGAAACTTTATATCTGTCGAAAAACAATTCAGATATTTTCTCACGCAGGGGCATAATACCCGGCATTGGGGCATATTGATTCCTGCCTTTAAGCATGTTTTCGTTAACCAGCTTTATCAGTGTCTCATCTATCGGGAAATCAGGAAATCCCTGAGATAAGTTGATGGCATTGTATTCATTTGCCAAACCGCTCATTATAGCGAAAATACTTGTGCCTGTGGCCGGCAACTTTGATATGATGTTGCCGTCAAAATTCTCCATTTGTCGTTAAATTATTAAAAGGCAAAGATAATCAACTTTAATTGATGTTTCTCCATAGGTGACTGATCCATGGTTTATGACAAAAGGCAAGTGCATAAACATGATCATAAAACTACAATTTGATGGTTCAAGTTTCCTGATTTTTCATTATCTTCGAGGTCTGAAAAAATAATTACATTAATTATGAAAAGTATTGATACATACGATTTTAATAGCAAGCGTGCTTTAGTCAGGGTAGACTTCAACGTTCCATTAAATGATGGTTTAAAAATAACGGATACTACCCGAATTGATGCTACACTGCCCACAATCAAGAAGATACTAAAAGGTGGAGGATCCGTAATACTGATGTCTCATCTTGGAAGACCAAAGAAAAATTTCGAAAACAAATTATCCCTCAAACATATTCTTCCATATTTATCGCAGGTTCTAGAAATGGATGTCAAGTTTGCAGATGATTGTATGGGTGAATCGGCAGTTACTTTGAGTTCAAACTTAAAACCGGGTGAAGTACTGTTACTTGAGAATCTCAGGTATTATGAAGAAGAGGAAGGCAAACCACGTATTGCAGATGATGCTCCGGAGGAAGAGAAGAAGGCCGCAAAGACTGCCACAAAAGAAAAGCAGAAGGAGTTTACCAAGAAACTGGCATCTTATGCCGACTGCTATGTAAATGATGCCTTTGGCACTGCACATCGGGCACATGCATCAACAGCTCTTGTTGCAGCATACTTCCCCGATGATAAAATGTTTGGATACCTGATGAATGCGGAAGTGTCCAGTTTAAAAAAAGTATTGAAAGAAGGTAAAAAACCATTTACAGCCGTTCTTGGTGGAGCTAAGGTCTCAGGAAAGATTCAAATTATAAACCACTTGATTGATAGTGTTGACAACCTGATCATAGGTGGGGGCATGATGTTCACTTTCATTAAAGCATTAGGAGGCAAAATAGGCAACTCACTGGTAGAGGATGATCTCCTTGAGTTGGCAAAAAATACTATAGAAGGTGCGAAAATTCATGGTGTAAATCTTATTTTGCCAATTGATACAGTTGCTGCTGATGGCTTTTTTAATGACGCCAACACACAAACAGTTAAAGCGGGTGAGATTCCTGACGGCTGGTTAGGCTTGGATATTGGACCGGAAACCGTAAAATTATTCGATAAGATACTCATGGAATCACAAACCATTCTTTGGAATGGACCAATGGGTGTTTTCGAAATGCCTGCCTTTGCTGAAGGAACTATTCAAATTGCACATTCAATAGCTCATGCCACAGAAAAAGGTGCCTACTCGCTTGTTGGTGGTGGAGATTCAGTAGCGGCTGTCAATAAATTCAAACTGGCCGATAAAGTAAGCTATGTAAGTACTGGCGGTGGTGCCATGCTTGAATATATTGAAGGAAGAGTTTTGCCAGGTGTTGCCGCGATAGAAGAATAAATCAAAAGATTAAATCTGATATTCATAAAAGTAGAGAGACTGCCATCAAGGCATCTCTCTACTTTATTATAATTTTAAGCAATTCATCAACTGCTTCTTCCTCAGGAATTGATTGTTTAATTATAGTTTTTCCTTTGTAAAGTGTTATCTTACCTTTACCTGCACCAACATAACCGTAATCTGCATCTGCCATTTCACCTGGCCCATTAACAATACAACCCATAACAGCTATTTTAATCCCAGGCAAATGAGATGTAGCCTTCTTTATCTCCTGAAGCCGCTGCTGAATATTGAAATGTGTTCTGCCGCATGATGGACAAGCAATAAAATCTGTTTGAGTGATACGTGCCCTACATGCCTGAAGTATTCCAAAACCAAGTTTTATCACATCATCAATTGGGAATTCATCTACTTTAATACATATTCCTTGGCCAATACCATCAAGAAGCAGTGAGCCCCCATTTAAACAGCTCTCAATTGTCAACTCTTCAAAATTATCACATTCTTTTATACCTTCAATTATGACAGGATTTTCGAATCCTGCTTTCCGTATATGATGGATAAAAGTATAAATTTCATCTACTGGTAGCTTTAACAATAAACACTCTTTACTGCTATTACCAATCAATGAACCAATGTCTGTAAAAGATAAATTGAAATTATCCTTATCTACCTGGATAAACAAATCATCGGGCAATTCAATGTATCTTCCATCAGGAAAGGCATTAAATATTTTATTACCTATCCTTAGAATCAGAGCTACCGGGTCATTAATGCCGGGGAAACCTCCATTCACAGTACGATCGTTAATATAAAGTGGTTTAAGTTTTTTGTGTAGCAAATCATTTCTAACCTCACGAACCACAGTATTATCAGATCGATTACTTGTAAATCTCCTTACAATTGATGCAGCAACAGGCAGTTCTTCCTCGGGTTCTTCAGTTAGTGATACTCTTATTGTATCACCAATCCCATGTGCTAAGACAGCACCTATACCTACAATGGATTTCATTCTTCCTTGCTCTCCATCACCGGCTTCTGTTACACCTATGTGTAGTGGATAATTCAGATATTCTTCTTGCAGTCGAAGTGCCAACTCTCTGTAGGCATTCAACATCATCACCGTATTACTCGATTTTACAGACAATATAAGATTATGGAAATTCAATTGTTTACAAATTCGTGCATACTCTACTGCTGAAACAACCATCCCTTCTATAGAATCCCCATATCTTTCTACAATTCTATTGCCCAGCGATCCATGATTAACCCCAATGCGAATAGCGGTGCCATATTGCTTGCATATTTCTACAAGTGGATAAATATTGGATTGGATAGTATCCAACTCTTTAAGATAGTTATATTCTGAATAATGAGCTAATCCGGATTTGCTTAAATCTGGATAAGCACTTTTCCGAGAGGCCACAATGTAATTTCCAGGGTTTATCCTAACCTTTTCCACAATAGTAGCTGCAATTTCGGCAGCTTTAGGATTGAAGTGGATATCAGCTATTAGTGGTACACGAAACCCTTCAAAATGAAGCTTTTCCTTTATATAAACCAGGTTTTCAGCTTCTCGAACACCAGGGGCCGTAATACGAACAAGTTCACTACCGGCGTTAATCATTCTTATTGCTTGATTTACTGTAGAAACAGTATCAAGAGTGCTGGTGTTGGTCATTGATTGAATCCTTATTGGGTAATTGCCCCCCAATAAAAGGTCTCCAATTTTTACTATTTTTGAAATGTACTGCATATCGCCAAAGCATATTGGACAAAGTTATGTAAAGTATCAATGATTGACCCAGTGCTAGTTTGACATTTACGTCAAAACAGAACATTTTCGATAAATGGATGTTAATTGACTATTATACATACATAATTATAAATTACGCATCCTAATTTTTGAAGTTATGGATTTTTCAACAGCAATGCAAAACCTTAATTGGTTGGCTGTAATAGCAGCAGCAATCTCTACTTTCCTTATCGGTGGTATTTGGTATAAGGTTTTTGAGAAAAGTTGGATTTCATCAAATGGGTTTTCGACCGAAGATTTACAAAACAGAAATACAGGTCTCATTTTTGGTCTTGCTTTTCTATTCTCATTGATTATGGCATTTAATCTTGCGCTATTTATTGGGGATGGCGACACATCATATGGTGCTTTGGCAGGATTTTTAACTGGATTCGGCTGGGTGTTTTTTGCCATAGGCATCATTTCCCTTTTTGAAAAAAGATCTGCAGTATATGTGTTGATTAATGGGGGATATATGATTACTGCTTTTACGGTAATGGGTGCCATAATTGGTGCATGGCATTAACGTATAGGATATACTACAGACCACATATAAGAGATATTGATTTTCAGGCAAATAGCTCATTGAACATTTGCAATGATTCGTCGTTGTATTTTAAATCATTACCTGAAGCAATCCTTACAAATAAGTTCAAGAAAGCTATTGAGGAAGGTTTTGGATGCAAATAAAGGTAGTTGTATTCTCTAAACTAATGTTCATTTAAAAAGCAAGTCATGAAATCAATTATTACAATGCTTTCAATCTTATCAATTGTTATCCTTTTAAGTTTCTGCACTGGCAATAAAGCTAAGATAGAACAGGCAACTGTGCAAACTGCTGAACTTAGTCAGGAAGAATTAATAGCAAAAGGAGAATACCTCGTGACTATTGGAGGTTGCAATGATTGTCATTCTCCAAAGCAAATGACCGAGAGGGGCCCTGAAATCATCAAAGAACTAATGTTATCAGGATATCCTGCTGACAGACCATTGCTTGTTGCCGATAAAAATGCGATAACAAAGGGTTGGGCTCTAATGAATTATGATCTGACACAAGCTGCTGGTCCATGGGGTGTTTCATTTGCAGCTAACCTTACACCTGACCCAACAGGTATAGGAAACTGGACAGAAGAACAATTCAAAAAAGCACTTACACAGGGTAAGTTCAAAGGTATGGATGGAGGTAGGATGCTATTGCCACCCATGCCCTGGTTTAATTTCGCATATCTAAAGGATGAGGATGTTAGTGCCATTTATGCCTATCTGAAAAGCATTAAACCAGTAAACAATCTTGTTCCTGCTCCCATTTCTCCTGAGGAACTAAAATAGGAAGACCAATCGCTAATTTGTATAATTTTGCGTTCTATTTATCTAACTTATAGAATGCCAACTACCTTATTCCCGCATAACTTTGAATTTTGCACCCTTGCCAGCGGAAGCAGTGGGAATTGCCATTATTTTGGATCAGCAGAAGAAGGCATTCTTGTTGATGCAGGCATTAGTGCCCGAAGGATCAAGAAATCGCTTGACGAAATCGGCGCCGGAATTGAACGCATCAAAGGTATCTTTATAACACATGACCATATTGACCACATAGGCGCTCTGACACGTCTCACCAAAAGATACCAGATACCTGTATATTGTACTGAAGGGACATGGAAAGGAATACTTCGAAATCGCGCTACATTTGATGTTGATCAGTCGATGTTTATGGAAATAAAACCTGGAAAACGCTATCTGGCAGGAGGATTTGCAGTTGAGGCTTTTCCTGTTTCACACGATGCACACGGTTCTGTGGGTTACTACATTTCAAATAACATAAAAAGCATCACTTTGGCTACTGACCTTGGTCATATCTGCGACAATGCCGCCAAATATCTCAGGCGATGCAACGTGATGATAATTGAGTCAAACTACGATGAAAATATGCTTCTGTTTGGATCATATCCCCAACATTTAAAAGATCGAATTCATGGTCCGACGGGTCATCTATGCAACAGTCACACAGCTAGTTTTATTGCCGATAACTATCACACAGGCATTTCTCACATACTGTTAGGGCACTTGAGTGCTGAAAACAACACACCGGCTTGCGCTTATGAAACGCTCATGACAGCATTGGAACAGAAAGGAATAAACGTTAATGGCACAACTACAATAAAAGCACTTGCACGTGGGGAGAGATCAGAGTTATATGTATTGGAGTAAGAGTGCATAAATAATCAGAAATAAGTAACAGAGTAAAATTTAGTAAAAAACACTAATTTTTTTTATCAGGGACTTGTTTATTTAGAAAATAGACTTAATTTTGCAGTCCCTTTTAAGGGAAAAATATTCCTCCTTAGCTCAGTTGGTTAGAGCATCTGACTGTTAATCAGAGGGTCGCTAGTTCAAGTCTAGCAGGGGGAGCAGAAAAAGAGCCGCGGTAGCGGCTTTTTTTATTGTTTATCAAGCATTTCATCAAGTTTGAAACTTATTGCGGCCCTGCTTGCAGGTCCGGGTACATCTTCATCAGATACCACACCTTTTTTATCTACCAGCAGGTAGTGCGGGATACCAATGATACCGAATCTTTCCTTTATTAAAGCACTCTGATCTTTATCAAGCCAATAATGGTATCCGCTTACCTGGTCATGCATAATGGCTTTGTCCCAGTTTTCCTTTTTGCAATTATAGCCAAGGTACAGGAACACAACATCTTTACCGGTATAAACCTTTTTCAGTTTTTTCACAGACTTAAATCCTTCCCTGCAGGGGGAGCACCAGTCAGCCCAGAAATCAATATAAATTACTTTTCCTTTAAATTGACTGATTAGTGTGTCAAAGAAAGCAGCTGGATTTTCAGGTACCTTAATCTGATCAATAAACTGAGTGTTTTCAGCAAAATCGGTGTAAGTAGTTTCTACTTTTATTTTCCTGTCAAGTTTTTCTAGCATCACCTTTTGAACAACAGGTTCACTGAAATTCTTAAGTATCCATTCCCTAGCATCAGCTCCTAGTGATAAATTCTGCAGGG
>JAEYXG010000216.1 GCA_023428585.1 Bacteroidota bacterium | reverse complement strand
GAATATTGCTTTCACTCATAATAACAGCACGTTCCACAGAGTGTTGCAGTTCGCGAATATTTCCCGGCCAATTATGTTTTTCCAGTCGTCTAACCGTTGAAGGATTAATCCGTTTCATGGGCATCTTGTATTTCTTGCAATAGATGGCAAGAAAATGCTCAACCAATAATTGTATATCTTCCAGACGCTCACGTAAGGGAGGCAAAACCACCTCCACAGTGTTAATGCGGTATAATAGATCCTGCCGGAATTTGCCCTCATTAACCATTTGATAGAGAGGCATATTAGTGGCGCAGATCAACCTTACATCAATTGGAATTTCGCGATTGGTGCCCAATCTCACAACTTTACGGTTTTGAATGACACTAAGTAGTTTTGACTGAAGGGCAAACGACAGGTTGCCAATTTCGTCCAAAAAGATTGTGCCCCTGTTTGCTGCTTCAAAGCGGCCTGCCCTATCTTCTTTGGCATCGGTAAAGGCGCCTTTTTTGAATCCAAATAACTCACTTTCAAAAAGAGTTTCACTGATTGCCCCGAGATCGACACTAATAAACACTTCGTTTTTCCGGGAGGAAGCCTTGTGAATTGCCCTTGCAATTAATTCCTTACCGGTTCCATTTTCACCAAGGATAAGTACATTCGCCTCAGTTCTGGCTACCTTCTCCACTGTCGCCATTACTTTCTTCATGGGTGGTGACTGTCCTATGAGATTTGAATAGCCTTGTTCCTGATCAGCGATAAGTACTTTTTGTTTGCTGCGCAGATCATCAATGAGCTCATTTGATTGCCTTACCTTCAGGTTTGCTGTAATTGTAGCCAGCAGTTTCTTGTTATCCCAGGGTTTTAGAATAAAATTGGTAGCACCTTCCTTAATTCCCTGAACTGCAAGCTCAATATCACCATAGCCGGTAATAAATATTACCACGGCCAGAGGATCAATTTCAATGATCTTGTTCAGCCAATGAAATCCCTCCTTTCCGCTTGTAGCGTCTCTGGAGAAGTTCATATCCAGTAGTATTAGGTCGTAGCTTTCAGCTTTTAACAATGCCGGTATATTCTCAGGATTCTTTTCGGTATGAATAATAGTGACATGCTGCTTGAGAAAAAGCTTGGCAGCCAGTAAAACGTCAATATCATCATCAACAATAAGAATTTTAGCGTCAATCTTATTCATACGACTTAAATTTTTATGTTCTTTGTATAAAAGTACGGAGCCTCACCAATGGAGCTGCTAATATACCTAATTATGTTCGAAACCGTACAATATTGGTTCATCTTTGAACAATTAAATTATGAAAAATTAACATAATAAATTTGAAGTGCCACATATTCAATGGATTATAATGTCTGGCACAGTATTTGGCGCATATAAATAATTACAAAATTGGCATACATGGATCGAGTAATAGAAAAGAAAGCCTGGACGACAGGAAAAATTCTCGCACTGACTGGAATTATAGCATTTTCAGCCTTTCTATTATGGATGTTATTCATCAGGGATAGCAGAAGTAAGTTGTATGTGCAGAAAAATCAAATTACTCTGGCTGAAGTGATTGAGGGAAAATTTCAGGAATTTATTCCGGTTGATGGCATATTGCTCCCCCGTAATACAGTATATATTGATGCTGTTCAGGGAGGAGTGGTTGATGAAGTATATGTTGAAGATGGTGCCTTACTAAAAAAGGGGGACCCTATATTAAAGCTCAGCAATGCCAATATGGAGCTTAGCTATATGGATCAGGAAACCCGAATGTATGATGCTATAAATAATCTGGCAAATACTTTAATAAGCATTGAACAGCTCAAGTATACCCGGCAAAAAGAGATTACAGAACTCTATTATCAGTTGGATAAACTCAAAACTGATTTCAATAGGAAGGAGGGTTTTTACAAGGACAAATTGATTTCCACCAAGGAATTTGAGGACGCTGAACGCGATTATAACTACGCATTGAACCAACTGAACATTACCATTAAACTGAAACGACTCGATTCCATTTCAGGAGTGCGACAAAGCCAACAAATAAGCTCATCAATGGAGAGAATGCAGAATAATTTGGCTTTGTTAAGGCGCAACATGGATAATATGACCATCAAATCACCCGGCAATGGAAAACTCTCATCATTCAGCGTTGAGATAGGTGAAACAAAAACAGCCGGTGAACATCTCGGACAAATTGATATTCCCGGAGGATTTAAGGTTAGGGCAAATGTTGATGAGCGCTATATTTCAAGAATTTTTGAAGGGCAGGAGGCTGAATTTGATCTGGGCGGAAAGGTATTCAAGCTCGCAGTTAATAAAATATATACCAATGTTACCAATGGCTCCTTCCAGGTGGACCTGATATTTGATGGAGAAGAACCCGAAAATATAAAGAGAGGACAGACATTGCAGCTTAGGATTACTTTTTCGGGGGAATCAGATGCACTTACTATCAGAAGAGGAGGTTTTTATCAGGAAACCGGCGGTAATTGGATTTATGTTGTGGATAAAGATGAAACTTATGCACAAAAGAGAAATATAAAGATTGGACGTCAAAACCTATATTCCTATGAAGTGTTAGAAGGATTAGAAGTAGGTGAGAAAGTAATTGTTTCTTCCTATGACTCATTTGGTGATAAGGAGAGATTAATATTCAAATAAACAAACTCAATTACTCTATTATGAACACAACAATGCTAAAAACGGTAAACCTGACCAAGATTTTCAGAACTGATGAAGTGGAAACTACCGCATTGCATAATGTATCGTTTCAAATACAATCAGGTGAATTTGTTGCAATAATGGGCCCATCAGGTTGTGGTAAGTCTACGCTCTTAAATATCATTGGTTTGCTTGATAATCCTTCTGGCGGCGACTATTATTTCATGGGCCAGGAAGTGTCGAAATTCACTGAAAAGATGAGGGCAAACATTCGCAAGAAAAATATTGGTTTCGTTTTTCAGAATTTTAATCTCATTGATGAGCTTAATGTTTATGAGAACATTGAATTGCCTTTGATATATCTGGGCATGAGTTCTTCTGAACGCAAAAAGAGGGTAGAAGCAACATTGGAACAGATGCAGATCATGCATCGCCGTAAGCATTTTCCATTACAACTGTCAGGTGGCCAGCAACAGCGTGTCGCAGTTGCCAGGGCAGTAGTTGCAAATCCACATCTGATACTGGCTGACGAACCTACAGGTAATCTGGATTCAGCACACGGCGAGGAAGTTATGAACCTGCTCGCACAGTTGAATCAAAGTGGAACTACCATAATAATGGTAACACATTCTCAACATGATGCCGAATATAGTCAGAGAATTGTGCGTTTATTTGATGGCCAGATAGTCAATGAGAATATAAGATTTGGTAAACCTGAAATATCTGTACTCGATTCATAATGCTGTTTTTTAACTATCTCAACAGTTCGCTCCGAAGCTTGGTCCGTCAGAAGACATACCTTCTGATTAACCTGCTGGGATTGTCAATGGGTATTGCCGCTTACCTGGTAATAGTTATGTATGTTACCTATGAGAAGAGTTTTGACAACCATATAGAGCAAGGGAATAATATTTTCAGGGTTGTTGAGGTGCAGAATGAACCTGGGGTTGGAAATCAACATGTTGCTATCACAATGGGGCCCCTTGCACGAGAATTAAAGAATACGTTTCCTTCAGTAAAGGAGACTTTAAGAGTGATGCCGGCCTACCAGATTGCTTCTGTGGAGTACAACAACAAGTTACTTAGGGAAACAAACATGATGTATGCCGATCCCAGTATCTTTAACATGTTCTCCATCAAAATATCTTTAGGTAACCCAAATAAGTTGCTTGAGGAGCCTAGGTCATTGGTAATAGCAGAGGATGTTGCAATAAAGTATTTCGGGTCGGCTGAGAAAGCGCTTAATTCAATGCTTCTATTGAATAATATGCCTTACCGCATTGAAGCGATAATGGAAAATCAAACGAAGCACTCTCATATATATTTTGATATCCTGATTTCCATGTCTTCAATTGAAGGTACTCCTGAATTTGAGTGGATGGATCATTGGGGCTCCAATTCATTGGTAACATACCTGTTACTGGATAATAAGGATCAAGCCAAAGAGATTGGGAAAGCACTGCCACAGTTTATCAAGGATAAGATTTTTAGTCAGAATGAAGGATGGGAATTCCTTGAAATGTACCTTCAGCCTCTGGATGATATTTACCTAAAATCAAAGCATATCAAGTTTCAGATGGTTTATGCTGCGGGTGACGCCAGAACAGTTAGTATTTTCATGGTCATTTCTGCACTGATACTGCTGATAGCATGTGTGAACTATATCAATATATCCTTGGCCCGATCAGTGAAACAGGCAAGAGAGGTGGGGATGCGTAAAGTGCTTGGAGCAGACCGCATGAGCTTAGTTTATCGATTCATTAGTGAGTCACTGGTGATCACCCTTATTGCCATTCTATTGGCAGTAGGCATGCTTGAACTCATCCTGCCTGAAATTAATTCCATGTTGGGGACATCTTTTGTATTGGATTTCAGAAAACCATTATTCAATATTGGCTTGCTTCTTTTGTTGGTTATCATTAGTCTTGTCTCCGGTTCCTATCCTGCATTTTATTTGTCAAGGTATCAGCCAATAAGTGTATTGAAAGGTGGTATCAAGTCGTCAGTCAAATCAAGTTATCTGAGCAAAAGCCTGGTTGTTTTCCAGTTTGCGATCTCTATTGGCCTTATATTCTCAATTCTAATGATCAATGATCAGATAAGATATATACAGAAAAAAGACCTTGGCATTACTTATAGTAACTCCCTCTTTTTGTTTTTTGGACAGAATGATTTTAAGAAGCTGGATGTTTTAAAGCAATCACTACTTGAAAATCCTGCCATTAGAAGTGTATCAGGTTCTTCATTCATTAATGGTGTGAGTGGTTCACAAGGCCCAATATTTATCAATGATACAGCCAATACAAAACTAACAGTGCGTTATGGGTTTGTAGATGAAGATTTCTTTAAAACGATGAATATAGAGTTGATAGAAGGCCGGAATTTTGACCCAACCATACACAGGGATAGCGCCGGGGTGGTAATATTAAACCAAAGTGCCGTGAAGAAGCTAGGTTGGTCAGATATTAACGGCAAGAAATTAAGTGCTACTGCAGATGGTGATTCAACCATGCAGCCGGATGTGATTGGAGTAATACGCGACTATCATTATTATTCGCTGAGAAGCGTAATAGAACCGGCAGCTTATTTTTATGTACCTGAAATGTTCAGGGGTGTAACCATCAAGTACTCGGCACAGGAAAGCAGAGCTAACATTGAAAAATTCATTGAATCAAAGTGGAAGGAGTTGTTCCCTAAAACTCCTTATCAATCAGTATTTGCAGATCAATATATATCAGATACCTATAAATCTGACCTCAAAATTCGGAATCTGTTTGTTTACTTTGCAATTCTCAGTATGTTCCTTTCATGTTTAGGCCTCTATGGACTTACGTCTCTTCTCATTGAGCAAAAGACCAAAACAATAGGAATCAAGCGGGCATTGGGAAGCTCAGTGTCCTCTATTGTGTTTGATCTGGTTAAAGAATATCTGGTGCTTGTTGGATTGGCCGGACTAATTGCAATACCTCTCTCCATAATGTTTATTCAACGATTTCTTGATGACTATTCCTATAGGGTGGAAATTAGTTTCTATAATATAGTGGTTGCCATTCTCATGGCTGTCACCATTGCTTTCATTACCGTGGTATTCAAAGCAGGCAAAACTGCAAATTCCAATCCGCTTGAAGCTCTGAAATACGAATAATGAATTGCTCAGGCAGTTACGAAACTTGCCGGTTTATCAATCGTTTTTACTCTTATTCTGGTATAAAAGGGGATGCAATACTGTAATCTGCCTTTCAATAATTAATAATTTATATAGAGTCTTCTGGTAAATAATTATTCCATTCCGCATGAGTTGGATTGAAAAAATATTGTCAATCCAACTAACTTAAAAAATAATTTGGATCAATTATTGATGCAGCTACATTATGTAGTAAATTTGCATTCCCTGATAACAAAAAAACAATAACAAGGAGATGAAAAACAAGTATAGCGATCTGATAGAGCAGACATTTGATTTTCCGCAGGATGAATTTCGTGTGGAAGACAATGAGTTGCATTTTCATAATATTCCATTGATGGATATTATAAAGCAATATGGCACTCCATTAAAGATCACATATTTGCCTAAGATAACCCAACAAATACAGCGGGCAAAGAAGATGTTCAATGTAGCTATTGCCAAAGCCGATTATCAAGGTGACTATCATTATTGCTACTGTACCAAGAGTTCGCATTTTTCATTTGTATTGGAAGAGGTGCTTAAAAATGAGGTACATCTGGAAACATCATCTGCTTTTGATATTTTCCTGCTTGAGACCCTTCATGAACAGGGAATGATCAATAAGGACAGTTATATTATCTGCAACGGATTCAAACGCCCACAGTATATTGAGAACATTAGTTCACTCATAAATGAAGGATTTGAGAATACTATTCCAATTCTGGATAATAAGTTTGAACTTGACCAACTCGACAGGAATATTACCCGCAAATGCAAGATAGGAATGCGCATTGCCTCAGAAGAAGAACCCAAGTTTGAATTTTACACCTCCAGATTAGGTATCAGATACAATGATATTATACCCTATTATGAGGAGAAGATCAAGAATAATCCAAAGTTCCAATTGAAGATGCTGCATTTCTTCATTAATACCGGAATTAAGGATTCGGCCTACTATTGGAACGAGCTTTCAAAGTGTGTGAATTTATATTGCCAGCTTAAAAGTATTTGCCCGGAACTAGATTCATTGAACATTGGTGGAGGATTCCCAATCAAGAACTCATTGTCATTTGACTACGATTATGAATATATGGCTGAAGAGATCATCTCACAGATAAAACTAATTTGCGAGAGAAACAATACGGTTGAACCTGATATCTTCACTGAATTCGGATCGTACACCGTTGGTGAGAGTGGAGCGACCTTATATTCAATAATAGACCAGAAACAACAGAACGATCGTGAGTTGTGGAATATGATTGACTCATCATTCATGACGACTTTACCGGATACATGGGCATTAAATCAGCGATTTATCCTACTTGGAATTAATAAATGGGATTCAGAATATGAACGTGTCTTTCTTGGTGGTTTAACATGTGATAGTGAAGATTACTATAATGCTGAAGCACATGCCAATGCTATATTCCTTCCTAAACTTGATAATGATGAAACACTATACATTGGTTTGTTTCATACTGGTGCGTACCAGGAGTCTATTGGCGGGTATGGGGGAATACAACACTGCTTAATCCCTGCACCTAAGCACATTATCATTGATTTAGATGAAGAAGGCGAGTATACAACAAAATTATTCGCCAAGGAGCAATCACACAAATCCATGCTGAGAATACTCGGATATTGATTTTGCCTTTTAAATGCTATACCTTAGCAAATTATTGAATGCCGTAACTGATAGTTTGGGAGATTCGGTTATGTCATTTCAAATTATTAACAATTTAAAACGGGAGATATGAAATTCAAAAATTACGGGGGACTTCCAGATCAGTTTACCAAGTTTGAAAATTCAAAAGTTGTCATTATTCCGGTTCCGTATGATGGAACAAGCACCTGGATAAAAGGGGCTGATAAAGGACCGGAGGCCTTGATTGAAGCATCATGCAATATGGAGGTTTATGACATTGGTGCTGATAATGAAGTGTACAAGATTGGTATTCATACTGCTGATCCAATTCGCGAACGCAGATCACCTGAACGTGTTGCAAAAGAGGTTGAAGCCAAGGTTACACAGACTTTGAAGAAGAAGAAATTTCCGGTTGTTATTGGAGGCGAACATTCTGTTAGTATTGGGGCTTTTAAAGCTTTTGCCGATTTCTATAAGGATAGCGACTTCACCATTCTTCAGTTTGATGCTCATGCCGACATGAGGCAAGAGTATGAAGGAAGTAAATATAATCACGCTTGTGTTATGGCTAGAGCTGCAGAATGGGCACCCATACTTCAGGTTGGCATTAGAAGTATGAGTTATGAAGAAAGGGCAGATGTTCAGCCAGATAGGATATTTTATGCCGATTATATTCTGGATTCCAAGAATAATACATGGATGTATGACCTGCTCAATAAGGTAGGCAAGAATGTTTATATCACAATTGACCTTGATGTACTTGATCCATCCATTATGTCATCAACCGGTACTCCCGAACCAGGGGGTATGTTATGGTACCAATTGATTGATATACTCGATAAGGTTAATCAAAAATCAAACATTGTTGGTTTTGATGTGGTTGAATTGTGCCCAATGAAGTACAATAAGGCTCCTAACTTCTTGGCAGCCAAACTTGTATACCAATTGTTGACATTTAAGTTCGGCAATACGTTGAAAAAATAACAGTTATTGAAAGGTTATTGTTTAACCATTAGGCCACTGGGAATGACTATCCCGATACGGTTGATGAATTACCAAGGTAATCAATTGATTCATTTAGTTTAAAATAAAGAGAGACGTGATTTGATACGTCTCTCTTTATTTTTGAATAAGTTAATTCTGAATAATCAGAGAAAAACTGTGTTTGCTTTCAGATTACCAACCCAATATCCAGGCAAACATGAGGGGTGCAACTATGGTAGCATCACTCTCTACAATAAATTTAGGTGTATGAATATCCAACTTTCCCCAGGTAATCTTCTCATTGGGAACGGCGCCTGAATAACTGCCATAGGATGTTGTTGAATCACTTATCTGACAGAAATACGACCAGAAGGGGACATCATGCCATTCAAGATCCTGATACATCATTGGTACTACACAAATAGGGAAGTCACCGGCAATACCGCCGCCAATCTGGAAGAAGCCAATACCTTTACCTGATGAGTTATTTCGGTACCATTCTGA
>JAEYXG010000123.1 GCA_023428585.1 Bacteroidota bacterium | reverse complement strand
ATTCAAATCAGCATTAAGTCATTTTACCCAACCGGGAAGAATGTTTGCAGATGAAATAAGTGAACGGCTCAAAGTAATCGCCTGTATTGAACATCCCAATATGATTCATAGTGAAGAGTTTGAGTTGCCAATTCCAGAAAAGGAATTGGAAACTATTAAAACAAAGCTCAAGGCTAATGAAAATGATGCGCAGATAATATTCTGGGGACCAAAAGATGACATCAAAACAGCACTTGAAACAATTGAAGAAAGATGTTTGATGGCATTTAAGGGTATCCCACCTGAAACCAGAAAATCAATGGAAGATGGGACTACTATTTTTGAAAGAGTTTTACCGGGTGCCGACAGGATGTACCCTGATACTGACTCTGCCCCTATTCCCCTTGAGGATTCATTTATTGAAGAGTTAAGCACTAAACTGCCACAAGAAGTAATAGAACGATATCATATTCTTAAGAATTGGGGTGCTCCTGAAGATACTTATACATATATCTTCAAGAAAGACCTATTCCCCCTAATTGAAAGGATTATTAAAGAATTAGGCTATGATCCGGTGTTTGTTACCACCCTTTTTGGTCACAAACTGAAATTTGTTGAAGGTCAGATTAAACCGGTAGCTGAGTTTAACTATAAAATCATCCATGCTCTTTTAAAGTATTTAAAAGAACACAAATTGCAGCCTGAATTAGCCTGGAGGATGTTGCCAATAGTTTATGAGCATCCAAAGATAGATTTTGAATCAATACTCGAGAGTATCAAGTTCAAACGTATTCCATCAGAGGAAATCATGGCAAAGGTTCCATTTCTGAAATCGAAATATGCTGAAATCAGAAAGTCGAAGGAAATCAAAAATGAGTACGTATGGATTATGGGTCAGTTAAGGAATATGGCAATAGGAAATATTAACCTTAGCGAACTTTCTAAAATGATTCAATCACTGTAAAATTCAAGGTAATGTCAGACGATATATTCCAAGGTTATAAAGGAGCAGCACTAAATATACTCAAAAAGTTTAATGTAAGAGTTTGGGGACAGGCTGAAGTTCAAACTACAAGAGGATTATTCCAAGGAACCATTCTTCCAAGAAGTGAAAATGATGATGATAAGCATATAGTTATGAAGATCATCACTGGTTACAACATTGGTATTGATGTCCTTACTATAACCGGTATGAAAGAAACCGGTTATAAAAAAGCAAATTATAAAATACCTGAAAAGGAGTTTCCTTATTCAGAAGGGTTACCGAAAGTGAAGCTAATTGGCACAGGAGGAACCATTGCCTCAAGATTGGATTACCGAACAGGCGCCGTTATTCCTGCGTTTTCACCAGGCGAATTGTATGGTGCTGTACCCGAATTGGCTGATATATGTAACCTGACGACTGAGAAAGTATTTGCCGTATTCAGCGAAAACATGGCTCCTGACAATTATAAGAAACTTGCAATTGCTATAGGAAAAGAGATTGAGAATGGCGTTGATGGAATAGTTATTGGACATGGCACTGACACACTCCACCACACGGCAGCAGCACTGACATACATGGTTCAGGATTCACCTGTTCCAATAGTATTGGTTGGTTCACAGCGGTCTTCTGATCGCCCAAGTTCAGATGCAGCCCTCAATCTGATGCACTCTTGTACTGCCGCTGGTCATGGTGATATAGCAGAGGTTATGGTATGTATGTTTGGTCCTACAAGTGATGAATATGGGTTCCTGCATCGTGGAACACGTGTTAGAAAAATGCATTCATCCTATCGCTCTACTTTTAGAACGGTTGGTGATACGCCTTTAGCTACAGTTACCAGAAAAGGAGTTGTTCCAATCAAGGAAAACTACAACCACCGTCGAAAGGACAGGAATGTAAAGATTCTGCCTTACTTTGAAGAGAAGGTAGCCATTATTTACTACTATCCTAATATGCAGCCTGATATAATTGACTCATTAGTAGCAAATGGATATAAGGGTATTGTAATAGCCGGTACCGGTTTAGGGCATGTTAACAAGCCATTGTATCCCGCCATTGAAAGAGCCTACGCTGCTGGTGTACACATGTATATGACAGTGCAGACATTGTGGGGATATGTTCACATGTTTGTGTATGATACCGGGCGAGATCTAATGGCTAAGGGCATTATTCCGGCAGGAAATATGTTGCCGGAAGCTGCCTACATAAAACTAGGCTGGGCATTAGGCCAAACAAATGATCGTGAAGAAGTCAAGAGATTAATGTTGACACCCGTAAATGATGAGATTACTGTGCGTGAACCTTATAATGGTTATTTGGTTTATCAGGGTGGTGTTAAAGAAGTTGATGACTTCGTAAGAAAGTTTCGTAAATAAACAGGTCTTTATTCTATTAAATGAGGTATATCTTATTATTATTTGTTTTTGCATTATCTATTAGGGTATATGCACAGGATTCAATTACGGTTTTACAATATAACCTATTGAATTATGGAAATTATACCGAATACTGCACAAACGGCAATAATAATCATTTAACAAAAGAGGGATATCTGCGTACAATAATTGATTATGCCAAACCCGAAATCTTTACTGTAAATGAGATTACAAGCCTAAATTTCTATCATGACCGATTATTAACGGAAGTGATGAACTCCGGTGGCCGTGGGTACTATAGAAGAA
>JAEYXG010000097.1 GCA_023428585.1 Bacteroidota bacterium | reverse complement strand
TAGGCAAGTTGTTTAATCAGCCGGAATTGAGGGATTTTAGCAAATATGGTTATGCATGCCTGATAACAGGACTCGGTCGAGCAATCAATGTAACGGCAGCCTCACTATTCAGGAATGAAAAGAAAGTACTGGCTTTTATATTGGTTAGTATGGGCCTTGGCGTATTCAGAACTGGTTTTCAGCTAATTGGGCTCTTTTATTTCGACATGTCGTTTCTCGGTTATATCAATGGAAGTGCTATTGGTACCGGAATCGTTACACTTTTGATTCTTATCTATGTATTTAGGAAAGCCGGTTTTGCTTATACCAGGAAGATGATGAAGTCAATCAATCAGTTTGCCCTGCCGTTAACACAATACAGTTTAATTGTATGGGTACTCACCTATGCTGATAAATTCCTGCTTGAGAAATTCCCGGTTGACCTGGGTATCTATAATACTGCAGTTACTTTTGGGGCAGGCATTGCCATTGTCCTTCAGGGACTACAGGGCGCCAATCAGCCTGAAGTATTTAGGGTAATGAAATCCGGCATTAATGAACATCAACACGAGATACGGCAACTTTCAAATGCCCTTCTCATGCAAAGTATGCTTATAATCATCGGGGCTATATTGCCTACAATGTTGTATCTGAGTATACTATATGAGACAGATGTAAAGCTTGCTGCAAATATAATCTCACTTGTATTCATAAGAAGCATCTTGCGAACCCAGTTTATCGTATTCTCATACCCATCCTATTTTCTGAAAAAAACGAAGATATTCCTGTATCTGAATACTACAGGAATGATCGTCAACCTGGCATTGAATTACATATTAATACCCCGATTCTTTTTCTACGGAGCAATTGCATCAGGTATCATTGCCGATTTAATTATGGTAATTGGTATCTATTATTACCAAAAGACCATAGTAAAGATTGAATGGAATAAACATAAGCTACTATTTTTCCCGCTAAGCGTAGTATTTTTTGCCATTGTGGCTGACGTAGTACGTATATATTTTAATATCAATACATACATAACCACTGTTAGTTTGGTATTACTTACATTTGCTGGCATGATGTTTCTTTATAGAATGGAATTGCAGAAAATACTTCAAAAACTATGGAAATCTAAGTAGTGTAAGTGTTAGAAAATTAAATGCCAAATATCATCTTTAGCGTTAACAATGATTGCAGTTTTAATAAACAGACCGGTTTCAAAGTATGAGATTCATGAAATTGGACTTATACTGAAGAAAAATTCATCTGCAAAGGCTTATACGACCAGTAACATGATGCTGCCATTCCCTGCAGAAGTCATTGTTCAAGATTCAGATATCAAAAAGAAATTGAATCACAAGGCGATGGCTGACATTCTTAGCTTTGGTGAAATAATATCAAATGGAATGCCTATTACTGACCGGTTAACTATTAACGGAATGAGTTTGTGGCATTATCATAAGTTCAGACTATACTTTCTGTATAGTAACTTACTGAATGAAATGCAGTTAGTTAAAGATTATTCACACAAATACTCACAGGTAATATGGTTTACTGCCGCTCCTGATCCACTGCTGTTGGCTGAAATCTCTTCCAATGTGAGCGTTAGAGTTGCTGTTAAACAAAAGGGCAGTGGTACTGAATTGCTGTCAAAACTCAACTACCTGTTTTATCTGGCAATTAGGCTATTACAAGGCATTTTCTCTTTGGGGAAAACAAGAAACATTGAGCATCTGATTATTGACCGATCAACAAGACAACCGTGCTTGGATCTCAATGATTTGAGCATCAAAATGGAAAACTATAATCTTGCATATATAATTGCCAAGGCCGGTAAGAACTTCGCCATTATTGATGAGATTGAGATCCCTAAGTTCAGTAGGAATCAACCATTCAGGATAGAAGGATGGATGTTGACAAATACCAGGAAACATCTATTAAGAATTCCTGGAGAATACTTACTGGTGAGAGCTTTGTTCAACCCTTCGGTTAGATATAATTCTAGGGCGATTGAACAGAAGTTGAAGAAAACGGTATCGCAACTTGCAAAGGAAAATCCGGAAGGGTATGCAGCATGGATTCTCAAACAACTGCAAAGATTTCACTCAGCCTCAGCATTGTACATTTTTAAAAACCAGGCTTACAATGCCTTCTTTAAAACACGAAGAATAAAATCAATCTCCACCATTGATGAGAACAGCCCTAATGTTAAAAGTATTATTGACTCAGCTCGCTTGTATGATATCAAAACCATTGGAATTCAGCATGGAATCATACACGATCTTCACCCTGCCTATGTAATCACACCTCAGGATTTAGAGAGAAATATTCTCTGTGATAAATTCATTGCCTGGGGACAAAACTGGAAGGAGTATCTGTCAAAAAGGATTGGATATCCTGAAAGTATGATATTTATAGCAGGCCAGCCACGCACTGATATCATACCGGTATTGAACGACCGGCATGAACAGCTTGTTGAAAAATTACATTTGCCCAATAAGAAAATAGTTGTTTTTGCGTCGCAACCCTTGCCTGATAAAATGTTAAGGGAAAGGGCGGCCTTTGATGTTTTCTCGGGCGTGAGTAGGCTTGACAATGTCCATCTCCTTATCAAGCTTCATCCGGCTGAGGTTGGTAATCCTGATTATTACACTAAGATTGCCCAACAGACAGGCTGTACAGACTACTCCATAATGACTGATACGGATTTGTATCTAATAATAGCAGCTTGTGATCTACTGATTACAATATCTTCTACAGTAGGAGCAGAGACAGTATATTTTGGAAAACCACTTATAATTCTGGATCATCTTAACGAAGATCTTATGGGTTATGTTAAACAAGAAGTTGCTTTTAAGGCCACAAATCAGAATGAATTAACTCAAATAATAAATGGAGTGATTGATGGTGAGCTAAAGATTGATGAAATAGCCTATACTAATTTCATCGAACAGAATGCATATAGAATTGACGGCAAGGCATCGCAGAGAATACTTGATATAATTGGTAATTAGATCGAATCTTCAGAATTTACTTAATTCCTTATTTAATTTATTACTTTTGAATTAACGTATCTTTGCATGCCTGAATAAATTCAAAGTATGAAGCAAAAAAATAAAATCTGTATCATCGGTGCAGGCTCTATTGGAACAGCCTTAGGACAAGTGCTTGCCAACTGTGATCAGCTTGAAGTTACTCTACTTTCAATTGAGAAAGATGTTGTTGATGATATAAATGAACTGCATATAAATAGGACTTATTTCCCTCAGATCAAGCTAAACACTTGGTTAAAAGCTACAACTGATGAATCAATTTTAAGTTCTTCAGATTTTATTTTCATAGCAATCCCATCAACAGCAATCATACCATATATAAATAGAGTTAAGCAAACTCTAAACCAGGAGGCGGTTCTGATCAATCTAGCTAAAGGTTTTGCAAATAATAATGAAACTATTGTTGGTGATTTGAAAAGTATTGTTTCAAATCCTGTTTGTAGTCTCAAAGGACCAACCTTTGCCCGTGAACTGATCAATAATATGCCTACTGCAATGACCGTTGGTGCATTTGACTACAAGATATATAGCCAATTACATGAAATATTCAAAGGTTCTGTAATTCATACTGATTATACTAATGATGTTACAGGCGTTGAGATTCTTAGCATATTGAAAAATATCTACGCCATAATTATCGGCATAATTGATGCGCATTTTAATTCACCAAACCTGCGTTTTCTTGTTTTTACGCGTGCTTTCAATGAGATGTTGCAACTTTTGTTGTTGTTTGGTGGCAAACAGGAAACCATGTTCAGATATTGCGGTATTGGAGATTTTGGCTTAACAGCATTAAACGATCTTAGTCGTAATAGAACATTGGGATTGCTTATTGGTAAAGGTTTCTTCTCTGAAGATATTTCAGGCAAAGTTGTGCTTGAAGGTAGGGTTGCCGTTGATATAATTATTAAGAAACTAAATGGAATTAATGCAGATCACCAAAACTACCTGCTGTTGGATGAGCTTAATAAGGTGTTTACTGGTTCATACGACATTAAGAAGTTCATCAGCAATATCCTGAAGAATGAGCCATAACTTACCGGCACGACTTTAGATATTCAAGAGAGTTTCGGGTTGTTCAAAAAAGTGAATTTTTTCTCTTA
>JAEYXG010000092.1 GCA_023428585.1 Bacteroidota bacterium | reverse complement strand
GTATTAAACCCATGCCATCATCTGAATTGCCCAGGTTAACTTCAACGCCTCCTTCAGAGGGTAGGGGCAGAGGAGTCCGCAAGGCAAGAAATAACAAGGCCAGTACCAAAATGGCGTGGAAAAGTATTGTTCCTGTCAAGCCTTTTACTTCATCTTTCTTCATGGCGATATCTTTATTTCGCTGGTCGGGTAGCTAAGATCACCTTATGTTTTGATTGAGTCATTTCATTAACCTTATTAACGGCATCAATCAAATTTACAACATATTGCACAGGTACCGATTCATCTGACCTGAGTACTACCGTACCTTCCGTTTGACCCTGCATTTTAGCCCCTATGGATTCAGTAAGAAATTCAACACTTACAGGGGTTTCTTCCAGGTAATAATTGTAATTTGCATCAATATACACAGTTATAGTCTGCTTTGCCATTGTTTTACTGGAGCTGGAGGGCAAGAGCAACTTTATGGCATTAGGGGCAACGAGCGTTGAAGTGAGCATAAAGAATATCAGCAACAGGAAGACAAGGTCACTCATTGATGATGTGCTGAATGCTGTGCTTATTTTATTTCTTGATTTTATTGCCATAATCCCGTATTATCAATTTTGATTGTAAGTGTCACAATGGATTATGCCGGTTCATGCAGAAGATCCATAAATTCAGTAGCCCGTGCTTCAAGCACGAATACTACCTTTTCTACTCTGGCAACAAGTACATTATAACATATATAAGCAAGAATTCCTACTATTAGACCTGCAACGGTGGTGATCATTGCCTGATAGATACCACCTGACAACAAGGCTATATCGATGTTGTTTCCGGCCATTGACATATCATAGAAAGCCTGTATCATCCCCATCACAGTGCCAAGGAAACCCAGCATTGGTGCAGCTCCTGCTATGGTAGCCAATGTGGCCATTGATTTTTCAAGTTTTGCAACTTCAAGTTTGCCTACATTCTCAATGGCAGCATTGATATCATTCAGAGGTTTCCCAATTCTGATGAGTCCTTTTTCAACCATTTTTGCTATGGGCGACTGGTTATTCTTACATAATGACATGGCTGAATCTATTCTTCCACCATGAATGAAATCGCGGATATTATTCATAAAGTTGTGCTCTTCACGACTGGCACGACTAATTACAATATATCGCTCAATAAATATATAGATAGCAATAACTGACATCAGTGCAATTGGCAGCATGATCCATCCGCCCTTCAGGGCAAGCTCCCAAATGGAAAGCTTTATTTCAGTGGGTTGTGAGGCTGCTGTGGCAACCTGTGAGATTGTATCAGCAATTGCTGTGGTTTGTTGTGTGATTTGTAGAAGGATACCCTGGTTCATCTGTATGAATTTAATTGCCTGCAAAAATATGTAATATTCATGCCGTATTTATGTGTGTAATCAATAAACTTTCAACACACGAGTGTTAATATAACTGATAATACGCCAATATATTTTATAGGCCGGCGCAGTTTTGGTTATTGGAGGAAAAAATCCACATACAGTGTCCCTTTATCTGCTGAAACAATATTGCATGAATTCCATAAAAGAAAACAGGACAGAATTGCTCTGTCCTGTATATTCTCATCCTTATCTCACCCTACATAATTGCATCCATGATAAATTTCAAGATGACAAGAACTACTATAAGTCCTCCAAAAATGTATAGGAATGGTTTGAAACCCTTGGTTTTGGGTCTTTCTTCTGTATATTGTGACATTGTTATAATTTTAGAATTGTTAATGGATTTAAATGGTCATTTACCTATAAATGACGGATAAAAGCATAATAATACGATCAGTAAAGCAATCAGCTTTAGCATAATCGTGGTAACTGATGACCACAATTCTAGATTCTAAGATTCCGAACCTTCACAACAAAGGGGTATTCTTTAAAAACAGTCGGATTTTGACGGTAAAAGAGTTCCAGGGTGATCTTGCCGGGTTGCAATGGTGTCCACTGATTGGAGTATTGTGTTTGGGTGAAGGTCGGTAACTTGCAAACCGGTTGTACAGGCGATGAGCTCTCCTTTTCTCCAAAAGGTATAAAGGAATAGCTCTGTTCCTGAATCTCTGTTCCTGCACTTGCATATTCAATATGCTGATCAGGCATACTGACATGGAACGACAGGTTTAATGCTGCCGCAAAGAGTAATGAAAGCAACGATTGATGAATAAAACCTATAAAGTGATTCATGTCAGGACTGTACTGGTACAAAAATAGCTAATATATTTGAACTACGATCTACAAGATGTAATATAGTCATAAATTGCTCTATTACAGGTTAGTAAAAGATATTTCCCTGTTAAGCGAAAGATTTTAGGACCAGAGTTGTCAAAATATGTACTAATTTCACTCACAGGGAAGCAGGTGACAATTCTCATGGTGCATATAAGACTATAAATCAGTGAATGAATCAACCTCTTTTTTAAGGCAATTGCAAGCCGGCAATCAATCGGCTGCAAAACAATTGGTTGATCTTTACCAGGTGAGGGTTTACAATGTTTGCATATCATTGTTGCACAATGTACATGATGCTGAAGATGTAACGCAGGAGGTTTTTATAGAAGTGTTGCTTCACACGGCTGATTTTCGCGGTGAATCAAATCTGGGTACCTGGATTTACCGTATTGCCATCAACCGTTCACTGAATTTTATTCGCAGCAACAAGAAACGCAGATGGTGGAAACAACTTGACGATTTTCTTTCGTTCTCTGATGATCAAAACCATGAGCCCTTTATCAAGCAGCAGCCAATGGAAGAGAATGAGCAGAAACTTATTTTGCAGGAAGCAATTGATAAATTGCCTGAAAAACAACGTATAGCCTTTACATTGAATAAGATTGACGATTTTTCGTATCTGGAGGTGGCTGATATTATGAACTTGTCGCATTCAGCTGTTGAATCATTGATACACCGCGCCAGATTGAATCTTCAAAAGTCTTTGAAATCTTACTTCCGATGAATAGTGCAACATATTCAGAGAATGGATTACCGGATGATAATTGCTTATGACTGCTGATTTGTAGGGCAGAATGAATATTGTTTTATTGAAGGTTGAAATTAAATTGCAGGCAAGTGCAAGAAATCAATGGAATTCGTGTCAAATAATTAAATGAAACGCCAAATGAATTGTACTGAAAGTCGTGACAGAATCAGTAAGCTGATATGGGATGATACGCCGCTGGGA
>JAEYXG010000061.1 GCA_023428585.1 Bacteroidota bacterium | reverse complement strand
ATTCAAATGTGCCTGCCCCAATGCGCGGTTTAGGTATAACTTTTATCATAACGGGGCTTATGGCTATTGCCTTCATGAGCTTCATGGGCATTAAATTGTAATTTTTTGTAGTCTTTAAAGAACGTTTATATAATATGGGAACGGGATCAATAATTCTAATTAGTATTGCAGTATTCCTGATCGTAATTCTGCTCCTCGTTGCAGTGCTCCTCTGGGTTAGGGCCAAACTTACACCTCCGGGTAATGTCAAGATCCTTATCAATGATGAGAAAGAGCTGGAGGTGGCGCCGGGTACATCCTTGCTTTCCACTTTGGCAAATGAGAAGATTTATCTTCCATCAGCCTGCGGTGGCGGCGGTACTTGTGCAATGTGTCGTTGTCAGGTTTTTGAAGGTGCCGGTGAAATATTGCCAACAGAACAGGGCTATTTTACCCGTAAGGAACAACAGGACCACTGGCGTTTGGGTTGTCAGGTTAAAGTGAGGGGTGACCTTAAAATTGGTGTGCCTAAAGAGATATTTGGTATCAAGAAGTGGGAATGTGAGGTGGTTTCCAATAACAACGTGGCTACCTTTATCAAGGAGTTTGTTGTACGCCTGCCTGAAGGTGAAGTTCTTGACTTCCAATCAGGTGGATATATTCAGATTGATGTCCCTCCTTGTGAGGTTGACTTTAAGGATATGATCATTGAAGAGAAATTCAGACCTGATTGGGATAAACTCAAT
Organism: Bacteroidota bacterium; assembly: GCA_023428585.1. Lineage (GTDB taxonomy): Bacteria > Bacteroidota > Bacteroidia > Bacteroidales > Lentimicrobiaceae > Lentimicrobium. The sequence goes on along the minus strand of JAEYXG010000061.1, from coordinate 2,517 downwards.
ATATGGAATCTCAAGATGAAAAATCCTGAACCAATCTTCCGTGCCTATTCTATGGCCAATCACCCTGCTGAAGGGAATATTGTGATGCTTAATATACGTATCGCTACTCCACCTTGGGATAGGTCGAAAAACCAATTTATGAATGTTAACCCCGGAATCTGTTCATCATATATATTCTCCAGAAAACCCGGTGATAAGGTTATGGTTTCAGGTCCTTATGGTGAGTTCCACATAAAACCTACCGAGAAAGAGATGATCTATATTGGTGGTGGTGCCGGTATGGCACCCCTGCGTTCTCATATCTTCCATTTGTTCCATACTGCCAAAACCAACAGAAAAGTATCTTATTGGTATGGCGCACGATCCTTAAGAGAAGTTTTCTATGAAAAGGATTTCAGGAATATTGAAAAGGATTTCCCGAACTTTAAATTCAATATTGCCCTCTCTGAACCTTTACCAGAAGATAATTGGGAAGGTTATGTTGGGTTTATCCATCAGGTGGTTCTTGATAACTATCTTAATAAACATGCAGAACCTGAAGATATTGAATACTACCTGTGCGGACCTCCGATGATGAATTCAGCTGTTTTCAAAATGCTTGATAACCTTGGAGTACCCAAAGAAAATATTGCTTACGACGACTTTGGTGGTTAATTAAGCTATCTTTTATAAGAATACTATATCTCATTCAAATAATTGAATGAATCACCAAAGTATATGGGATGTTTGCACCAAAGGCACCAACCATATTGTCCTCGATAATTGGAATTATATCGAATAGATGAAACAGAGCCCTGTACCTTGCAGGGCTTTTGTTATTGAATAAATGTTTAGTTTCGCATGCTGATTTAAATGTTATTACTATGAAAAGCTTTGTCACATCTGTATTTAGGGGCAAGAATGGATATGGAGTATTGATCATGGGCATATTCTTGATGCCGCTGATGTTAATGTCATGTAAAAAGAACCAGGAGGCTGTGAGCTTTAGGGGGGAGGCTCAAGGTACATATTACGCAATTACCTATTTTGATGCCCAGTCCCGAAATTTACAGGTGCAGATGGATAGCCTGTTCAGGAACTTTGATTTATCGGCATCCGTTTATTCAAATGAGTCGGTAATTTCACGGTTTAACTGGAATGACAGTACTGTAATGGCCGATCAGATATTTGAAGCGGTGTTTAACAAGGCTATGGATGTATCAGAACGCACCAATGGCGCATTTGATGTAACCGTTATGCCTTTGGTCAATGCCTGGGGATTTGGCTATACAGAACGCAGCAAGGTTGATTCAGCTATGGTTGATAGTTTACTCACCTTGGTTGGATATCAAAGGATTAAGCTTGAGAATAAGCGATTGTATAAGGAAGATTCGAGGATATTGATTGATTTTAATGCCATTGCCCAAGGGTATACCTGTGATTTGATTGGTAAATTCCTTGAAAGCAAGGGTATATTTAACTATCTTATAGATGTGGGCGGTGAAGTACTGGGAAAAGGAGAAAAGCCTGATGGGTCGCCATGGAGAGTGGCAATTGAGAAACCCGCAGAAAATGCAATGGATGAAAGGTCAATACAAGTTGCCGTTCCATTATATAATCGTGCATTAGCCACCAGCGGGAACTATAGAAGCTACATTATTGAGAATGGAAAAAAATACTCCCATACCATTGACCCGGCTACCGGTTTTCCGGTTGAACATTCGGTTTTAAGTGTGTCAGTAATAGCGCTAGATTGCATGACTGCCGATGCCTATGCCACAGCTTTTATGGTTATGGGACTTGAAAAATCCCAACTGTTTTTGAAAGAGAATACCGACTTGCAGGCATATATTATCTACGATAATGATGGCACATTGTCAGTATGGTCAAGTGAAGGCTTTCCTAAAGATAACGTTGAATAAATATTTTATCGGCATATAATCCTGTTAACCTGTCAGCGTCGAACTGGCCTGAAATATGATGAATATATACCCTACTAGTATCTTTGCTCTGTTTAGGTTTAGATCGAAATAACAAGCAGTTCTATGGTAACTTATAGCCTTTCATCTACCATACTCTTATCGAGTAGGCCCTTGATGTCGTAGATGACTGTATTGCCATGGCCTAGACCAACAAAATCCAATTTGAGAAACTCATTATGTGCAACAGCTAATACCACTGCATCATAACCTTTCCGTGGTTCGGCACAAAGGTCAACCTCATACTCGTGCCTTACTTCTGCTGCATCAGCCCATGGATCATATACATCAACATTACAGGAATATTCCTTAAATTCCCTTATCAGATCAATGACCCGTGAGTTGCGGATATCCGGACAGTTTTCCTTGAAGGTAATGCCAAGAACCAGAACATTGCTGCCTGCAATGGTGTGCCCACGCTGAATCATTTTCTTTATTACCCGGTTAGCTACATAGAATCCCATATTATCGTTGAGCCGTCTACCTGCCAGGATAATTTCGGGATTATACCCCAGTTCCTGGGCTTTGTGGGTAAGATAATATGGGTCAACCCCAATAC
>JAEYXG010000296.1 GCA_023428585.1 Bacteroidota bacterium | reverse complement strand
CCGTTTAACCAGGTCACAAATCCAAAAATGAAAAAGAGAATGCCAATGGTCCCAATTGAAATCAAGTATGATCTCTTGCTTGTCGGTTGTGTTGTAATGCTCATCTGGTGTTTTGGTTAAATTATCCTGTAAAATGTAATTACTTATGGAGTTGGTGCTTGCTCATTAAAGATGCAATAACGGGATTCAGTATAAAATCAGATTCATTTTTCAGGAAAAGATTTTGCTCATCACCAATGCAAGAGATCCCATAATACGGGCATTGTTTCCCAGATTGGAAATCTCTATGCGCGCGTCTTCTCTAATACGTTCAATAGTATGGTAATTGATATTTTTGTTGATCGGATCAGTAATTAAATTAGCTGCTCTAGATAATTCGCCTCCTATAATGATCAGTTCAGGATTAAAGAGATGCAATAGTACCGCAATGCCACGCCCCAATGCTTCTCCTGCTCCATAGATCAATTCGATGGATAGTGCGTCACCGGCTATCGCGGCATCTATTATTGAGGTAGTTGATAGTTTGTTGTGTTTATTGTTAAAGTTGCTCTTGAGTGTGGTCTTCCGGCCAGCTGATATTTCTTGATTTGCTTTGCGAATCAGTGATTTACCAGCGGCAATGGTCTCAATACATCCATATTTACCGCAGTGACACAGATCGCCATTCTCAGTAATCTGAATATGGCCAAATTCTCCCGAGTAGCCCGAATGCCCTTTATAAATAGCACCGTTTAGAATCATACTCAATCCGATTCCGGAGCCAACATTCAAACAAAGTACATTATTAAGCCCTTTGGCTAAACCGAAAGCCAATTCTCCCCAGGCCATCAACTTTGTGTCGTGCTCAACATAGGTCTTTATACCGGTCAGTCCTGTTAAATTATCTGCTACAGGCTTATTATCAACCAAGTAAGTATACGATAGACCGGTATGTATGTCAATCAAGCCGGGTAAGGAAACTCCAATGCCAAGGACTTTATCTTTATTGATTTTCTTGGAATCAAGCAACTCATTCACTTTTCTGGTTAAAAAAGTGAATACTTCAGGAAGTGTGTCAAGTCCCTCATTGAATTCATAGATAGGAGCAACGAGATTATTTGCACAATCAAATAGCCCCATCCTTATAAATGATCTTTCCAGATCTATGGCCAATACATACCTCGATGAGGGGTTAATGGAATATAGTCCTGGTCTTCGTCCCCCTGAGGAATTGCCCATTCCCGACTTCTGAACCAATTTTTGATCTATAAGATTGTCAACAGCTTTAGCAATGGTAGGAACACTAAGTTTTAATGATTTACTCAAATCATGGATGGAAAGCTGCCCTTCCTTGTAAAGCATTGTTATTAACTGTTGCTTTATTCTTGCCTGTCGTTGGCTATTATTACTATAATGCTCAAAAGGAGGAGATGATGATTTCTTTACTGACATTTATTCCTTGTGAATTTTAGTGCTAAAGTATGAAAAATATCAGGTGATGAAGAATAAAAGCTAAACAGTGGAATTTATTATAATGGACAAGATGGAATCCATTAACTATATAAGCGTTGTTTAAGCGTTATTTAAGCGTTATTTAAGCGATTATTAACGTTTATATATTGGTTAAACATTGTTTAAAAAACGCTTATATCATTATTGAATCATTACTACTATAAAATCCTTTTGTCATGTCAGAAAAGAACATTGCGCTGTATGTGCTATATGGTACCATTTTTGCTTAAGAATAGCGTAAATTTGTGGCATCGATGATATTTGTTTTTTTTGCATAATTGAAAATCAAGCAAATGCAATATATTTAACCTCTTTCAGGGTTACTTTTGCAGTGTTTATACATAAATAGTAGAAATACAAAAGGCGAAAGCTGCACTAAAGCCTAAATACCGGCATGAATATATACTCAAAATATACTGATCAGGATGCTCATAATGACTTGATTAAATGTTCTGTATGTCCGCGTTCATGTCGTGCCAATAGAGTGACTGGGCCACAAGGCTACTGCAATACTGATTCAGGCTTTAACATTAGCTCCATTTGCATTCATAAGGGAGAGGAACCTGTGATAAGCGGATCTGAAGGTATTTGCAATATATTTTTTAGTCATTGTAACTTGCAATGTATCTATTGTCAGAATTACCAGATAAGCCAAAATGACACTATTGATTCCGCATTCGGGACTCTTGAAGAGATTACAGAAACAATAATTACATACCTTGACAGAGGTTGCCGTTCAGTTGGATTCGTTTCAGCTTCACACATGGTGCCCCAGATGATGATGATAATTAATTCATTGCATAGGTGGGAGAGATACCCAACCATAGTTTATAATTCCAATGGATATGATTCTGTTGAAACCTTGAAACGGCTGGAAGGTATTGTTGACGTATATCTTCCTGACTTCAAATATTCAAGTAATGCTTTAGGTAAACCTTTTTCTGATGTTCGGAATTATGTTGAAGTTGCAAGTGCCGCCCTTAAAGAGATGTACAGGCAGATGGGGCCCAATGTTATAACTGATGATTCAAACTCGGCTGTGAGGGGTATGATAGTGCGCCATTTGGTTTTACCCGGCTATATTGATAATAGTATTGAGGCATTGAATTTTATTGCCCGTGAGCTTTCTCCAAAAATTAATCTTTCATTGATGGCTCAATACCATCCTATGGCCAAAGCATTGGGACACAAGACTCTGGGGAGAACACTACTGGCTGAAGAATACGAAAAAGTATGCCATGAAATGGAAAATCTTGGATTCACCAATGGCTGGATTCAGGAATTGGATAGTAATACTGAATATTTACCTGATTTCAATTGGCAACATCCATTTGAAAAATCTGTGTAACGCAATTAAATATTTTGTATATTGAATGACTTTTTACACACAATAATGAATTTACTTAAGCAGCGAATCATTCTGACTTGTTGTTTGGCACTAGCGGTGCCCTTTATTGTTTGTGGACAGTCGAAGTTAGATAGTCTAGAAACGTATCTGCGAATGTTGCCTGATACGACATCTAAAGCTCAAGTGATTAAGGAGATTTCAAGAACAGCCATTGAAATAGGCGACTATTCAACGGCAATCCATTACCTGAATCAGGAAATTGAAATACATGCTAAATCCAAGGATTCTGTATCTTGGGCAAATGCTCACTATAGTATTGGGATGGTATATACCATTACACTGAATTACGAAGATGCCCGTAAACATAGTCAGGTTGCCCTTGCCTTCTTTGAGCGTAAAAGCATGCTGGCCCCACAGGCAAATACCTGTATCAACCTCGGTTTTATACATAATGAGTTAAAACAACCCGATAAGGCATTTTCTTATTATCAAAGGGCATTGGTAATTTTCAATAGCCTAGTCAATCAACAGGATCTTGATGCATCATACTTGAATTTAGGTGTGATGGGTAGGAATATGACGAATATTGGCAAATTCAGAAAAAACTACTCCGAAACCCAAAGTATTGCTAATCGTTTAAATTCATCATCCTTATCATTGGCTTATTCTGCACTTGGTGTACTTAGCCTGAAAAAGAATGATCTGGTTGCTGCTGAGGATTATATTTATAAGGGATTGGAAATTGCAGTGAAAAGTAATGACCCAAATTCGATTGCCAACGGACAGGTATTGTTAGGTAAGGTATATTTCAGCAAAGGGTTGAAACCCGAAGCTTACCGACTTACAGAAAAAGGTTTGAATACAGCCAGATCAGCTAGAAACAAGCCGGTAATTATGGACGCTTACTCTCAATTGGCGCGTATTTCAATGGCATTGAATCAACCAGGCTTGGCATACACTTTTCTCGATCAGTATATTCAATTGAAGGATAGCGTTTATAATGAACAGATGGCGGCTCAATTATCAAGAGCTAATAGTAGGTTTGAAATAACTGATGATAACATGGATCCGGGAAATCTGCTAAGGCAGAACCTTGACCAAACACTGAACATTAGGAATAATTCAAAGCTTAAGATTGCATTGCTTGTTTCATTGGCCATCATTTTGATCTTATCGTTCTTCTTCCTAAGACGATATTACCTGAAGTCAAAAATGGCCGGTGAACTGCTGGAGAAAAACAAGGTAATTGAAGAACAAAAGACCCATTTGGAAGAACTTATTCAGACAAAGGACAGATTCCTTTCCATAATTGCTCATGATTTGAAAAATCCGTTCAATTCGCTATTGGGTTTTGCAGATTTAGCCTATAATGATTTCGATGATATAACTGATAATGAGAAAAAATCATATTTGAATGTTATCAGGCAATCAGGACAGCATATTTATACTCTTCTTGATAATTTGCTCAGTTGGTCCAGGGCCCAGTCCGGTCGTATTGATTTCTTTCCGGAGCCTGTGAGTCTTACAGAGAGCATTGAGAATGCTGTAGAACTTGTTAGGGGGTCAGCTGACAATAAGCAGATATCACTTTTCTCGGATTTCTCAAAAGATGTAATAGTTAAAGCCGACAAGAATATGCTTTCAACTATTTTAAGAAATCTACTTACCAATGCCATAAAGTTTACACCTAATGGAGGTTCTGTAACAGTGAGCAGTAGGATAAACCATAAAAAGGTAACGGTGTCAGTCACTGATACTGGCATAGGGATGACACCCGAGGAAATGGACAAACTTTTCAAACTTGATGGCGGTTTGAAAACACCAGGTACAGCAAATGAAACAGGTACAGGATTAGGTTTGATCCTATGTCAGGAATTCATGAGTTTACATAAATCCAAAATTGTTGCTGAAAGCACTCCGGGTAAGGGAAGTACTTTCAGCTTCACACTTGATTTTATACAACAGCTTTAAAACGGCAGTCCGCCATTTTCATCTTCTTCTTCCAGTCGGTTGTATTCTTCATACGAGGGGAGGTTCCCGTTACTCGGTTGACTTCCATTGGCGTTTGATATTCTCCAAGCTTCAAGATCCATAAAGTAACTCACACGGCCATCCTTCTCATACTTGCGCCCTTTGATATTGAATGAAATATTCACATCCTGACCGGGATTGTAAGAATCAAGCAAGGTGACTTTATCGCCTGTGCATTGAAACTTAAGATATTGCACATAAGCACCTGAAGGATTGTCCTTATATTCAACAATAAATTCGCGCTTTTTAAATTTTTCAGTGATTGTTTGAGTGGCAAAGATCTCCAGGATTTTACCGGTTAATTCAAATGACATTTTGTTGTTTATTTAGTGATTAATATGGGGTTTTTCTATCGAGTGTAATCCAATTGTCGAAAACAAGCTGTGCTTCATTCCGAAGTAATTGATGAGTGACAATTTTACGGTTAGGAATACTTACATTAAGTTCCTGATAAATAAAATCATCATCAAAACCTGCATTGGCAGCATCAGCACGGGTTGCTGCAAAGAAAATTCTATTAGGCCTGGCCCAATAGATAGCTCCCAAACACATAGGGCATGGTTCGCAACTACAATATATATCGCAGTCAGTTAGTTGAAAATTATCCAACTTTGAACACGCATCCCTAATGGCTACAATTTCAGCATGTGCAGTTGGATCATTGGTTAGGGTCACTAGATTGGATCCACGGGCAATGATATCGCCATTTTTTACAATCACTGCCCCAAAAGGGCCTCCTTTTCCTTCTCTCAGATTCTTACGGGCCATTTCAATGGCTTCTGCCATAAAAGTCCGGTGTATATCCATCTCTTCTAACATAATCATCCCAATTTCCTTTTATTGATTTAAAATTTAAAGCCTGTTCAAGCAGATCAAGGTAGTTATCCCTGTGAATCAAATCGGCGCCCAAAGATTCAAGGTGTTCAGTATGCATTTGCGCATCAACAAAATGGAATCCATTATTTCGCAAAAAATCAAACAGAAAAAACATTGCGGCCTTTGAAGCGTCAGTTTCAAGATGGAACATTGATTCTCCAAAAAAAGCCTTTCCCAGTGACACACCAAATAGACCTCCCGCCAGTCTATTTTCGCTCCATACTTCCAAACTATGAGCATATCCGGCTTCATGCAGGTTGGTATATGCTTCTATAATTTCATTGAGGATCCAGGTTCCTGATTCTCCCTTCCTCTTGATCAATGCACATGATTGAATGACTTCCTTGAAACGCTGATCAAATGTAAAAGTAAATACGCGTTTCCGAAGTTTTTGTTTTAGGCTATGTGAAACTTTAAGTCCATCTATATGGAAGATACATCTTGTGATAGGCGAATGCCAGATAATAGGTGAATGAGTATCATACCATGGGAAAATGCCTTTGCTATATGCCTCTAAAAGCCTTGTTATGCTCAAATCACCACCATAAGCAATAATTCCCGAATCCAAACGATTACGCAAATCAGGGAATTTCATACCTGCATCCAACCTTACAATTTCACTCTCCTTCATTCTGAACTACACCAATATTTAGATCAAAATTAATGATTTTTATACTACCGTGAATAAATCATAAAAAAAACCGGCTTGGAAAAGCCGGTTTCTTTTTTTTACTAATCAATTATGCATTTTCCTTTTCAAAGGCTTTCATGCAATCAACCAATGCCTGAACACTTTCAATAGGAAGAGCATTGTAAGTTGATGCCCTGAAACCGCCAACAGAACGATGGCCTTTAATGCCAACCATTCCATTTTGTTTTGCGTATTCCATGAAAGCATCTTCCTTGTCTTTATATTGTTCTTTCATAACAAAGCAAATGTTCATCAGTGATCTTGATTCTTTTTCAGTTGTACCGACAAACATCTTGCTATTATCAATGGCATTGTAAAGTAAGTTGGCTTTCTCAATATTCATTTTCTCAACAGCATTCACACCGCCCAGGCTTTTTATCCATTTCAGTGTTTCGAGTACTGTATATATTGGTAGTACAGGAGGTGTGTTGAACATTGAACCTTCCTTGATATGGGTTCTGTAGTCAAGCATTGTAGGTATCTGACGGTCAACCTTACCAAGAATATCTTCGCGTACTATCACGAAAGTAACACCTGCAGGTCCCAGATTCTTTTGTGCACCACCATATATCATGGCATATTTTGATACATCAACCGGACGGCTAAGGATATCAGATGACATGTCGGCTATAAGATTTACCGGACTATCCATATCATATCTGATTTCAGTACCATAAATGGTATTGTTTGTTGTGATATGGAAATAATCAGCATCAGCAGGAATAGTGAAATTCTTGGGAATGTAAGTGAAATTCTTTTCAGCTGAACTAGCCACAACACTGACTTCGCCAAATAATTTAGCTTCTTTGATAGCCTTCTTTGCCCAAACACCGGTTTCAAGATATGCGGCTTTCTTATTCAGCAAGTTGAAGGGAACCATGCAAAACTGCATACTGGCACCACCGCCTAAGAAAAGCACCTGATATCCTTCAGGTATGTTCATAATTTCTTTGAATAGGCTTACTGCTTCATCTATTACAGCCTGGAAGTCCTTGCTTCTATGTGAGATCTCCAGAATTGACATTCCAATTCCATTAAAGTCCAGAATAGCTTTAGCTGTGTTTTCGATGGCAACCTTAGGCAGAATGGAAGGGCCGGCATTGAAATTGTGCTTTTTCATGATAATTTTTTTTGTGATTGAATGTATATGTTTTATACTTGTATATTATAAGTTCATCTCTTTATTTCAGGCTGAAAATCTCAACAAAGGTATAAAGTTTATTAAGAATTAAAAGCCCTGTAACTATTATTTGTTGGGTTAGAAAAAAGCATCTCGGGAAAGTGAAAGATTGGGGTTTAAACCTGATGCACGACATCATGAAAATTGGAATTTCTTATTGCTTTTGGGGGAGCAGCTTCATTTCAGGTTTATTTGTTTTTTTCTGTTTCTCTTTTCTGATGGATGGATTTCTGGCGTTTAATCCTTCTACAAATGTCCAGAAGCCCTTGAAGTAAATATAACCATCATAGATATTACCAACAGGAACATAAGCCCACCGTTGCCCCTCAAGACCCGGATCAAGTGGCGCAAGCCGGTCAACTACAATTATACTGTCATTTACCTTGCTTTGTGATTTTCTGACACCTGTTAAGGTGAGTTTTTGCTTGCTATAGCTCAATGCCAGATTGGCTGATGACGCATATTCAATGATAATTCTCTTTGCCCGGCCCTCTTTGGTTTTAAATACCTCTTTACCGAAAACTATCACACTGTCATTCAGAATTGTCATTGCTTCAATGGTCTTTCTTGAAGTTTGACGGCTAAATCTATCCCACCCAAGAAG
>JAEYXG010000293.1 GCA_023428585.1 Bacteroidota bacterium | reverse complement strand
CTTCTTGGGTGTCTATACCCATTTTATTGAAAATCAAGGAAAGCTCATTCACAAAGGCAATATTGATATCGCGCTGAGAGTTTTCAATGACCTTGGCAGCCTCTGCCACTTTTATACTTGATGCCATGTAAGTCCCGGCCACTATAATGCTCTTGTATAGATTATCGACCTTTATTGCAATCTCAGGAGTTGAGCCCGAAGTAACCTTAAGTATTTTAGTAACGGTATGAACTTTATCACCCGGATTTATGCGTTCTGGCGAATACCCACAATAGAAGTCAACATTGAATTTAAGGTTGCTGAATTTTTCCAATACCGGTACACACTCCTCTTCAGTAGCTCCCGGGTATACAGTTGACTCATATATTACAATATCATCTTTGCCCAGAACTTTACCTACAGTTTCTGAAGCTTTGATGAGCGGAGTGAGGTCAGGTCTTTTGTGATGATCAATAGGGGTGGGAACGGTGATAATATAGTAATTGCATTTTCTAATATCTTCCAGTGAGGTGGTGTATTCAAGATGGCTTGCAGCTTTTAAATCCTCATCAGATGTTTCCAATGTGCGGTCGTGCCCATTCTTCAATTCATCAATACGCTTTTGGTTGATGTCAAATCCCGTTACCGGATATTTCTTTCCAAACTCAACAGCCAATGGCAGACCTACATATCCGAGTCCTATGATGCAAATATTTATTGATTCATTCATTTTTAAAGATTAATTGAGGGTTAATTATGCTAATTGCTTTCTTAATTATTATGAGCTATGGATAAGTGAATTTTGGTGGAGTTAGTATTTATAGATAATCACGATCCTTCAAGTATGGATGGTAATCACCATTCAAGCCGGAGATATTTGAATTTCTAATCGTATGGGCAATTTGTATGCTTGGCAGTGTATCAGTAACGGTAAAACCATCACCATCGAGAATATGCCGGTATGATTGTGTATGAAGATCAGTGAAGCCATCGCTGAATTCTACTTCTTCACCTTCAATCACCAATGATCGGAAGGTTCGCTTACCGGCAGCAATAATTTCGTCTGGGAGATCATTATAATCCAAGCTGAGAAACCACCTGACACGGGCGTTTTTGAGCAACAGGAATCCTGCTGTTTTATTTAACTGTGATGTATGGACAACACATTTCTGCACTTCCCCAAAAATCCACTGCAGCATATCGAAGAAATGAATGCCGATATTTGAGGCGATGCCTCCTGATTTGGCAGTATCACCTTTCCAACTCCTTAGATACCAGCGTCCACGACTGGTAATATATGTCAGGTCAATATCATATATTTTCCCCGATGGCGATTCACTTATTTTCTTCTTGAGGGCAACAATGGCAGGATGCAACCGTAACTGAAGAATAGTGTAAATACTATTGCCTGTTTCCTTTTCAATCTCCATCAGAGCTTCAGCATTCCAAGGATTTAGAACAAGCGGCTTCTCACAGATGGCATTGGCATCATTGCGAAGTGCAAGCCTAATATGTGCATCATGCAGGTAATTTGGTGAACAAATACTTACAAAGTCAATTTTGTCAGTGCCTTTTCTTCTCAGTTTATCAAGATGACGGTCGAATCGTTCAGGTTCAGTAAAGAAATCCACATCTGGAAAGTAGTTGTCAAGTATGCCTACACTATCAAATTTATCAAGAGCTGTAACCAGATTATTGCCGGTATCCTTGATTGCCCGCATGTGTCTGGGCGCTATATAGCCTGCAGCACCAATTAAAGCAAAATTAACCGGTAACTGAACTATCTTATCCATCTATGATGATTAAATTATAACTGAAGTCTTCCAATGATGGAAGGAGTCTTTTCCTTTAACGTATTAAATCCAACAAAGTTAATAATGGACAGCGTAAAATAATTAATGCTGACATATAACGGTTATAAACCACACTATATTACTCAAGTGAGTTGAGCAAGCGCTTCTTTTATTCTTCGGCCTGCTTCTATCAGATCTTTTTCAGAAGTTGCATATGATAACCTTATGCAATCCGGGTTCCCGAATGCATCACCAGGTACGGTGGCAACGAAAGCAGAGTCAATTAAGTAATTGCACAAATCGGTACTGTTATTAATTATCTGGTATTCGTGCTTTTTCCCGAAATAACTGGTAACATCAGGAAAGAAATAGAAGGCGCCTTCCGGATTATTGGTGATTAAGCCTGGTATTTCACATAATAGTTTAAAAAATAGCTCTTTACGTGATTTAAATACCCTTACCATATTCTGGAGTTCTTCTGATATGACAGGGTCAGTCATCAGGGCGGCAACCGCGGCCTTCTGTGAAATACTGCTTGCCCCTGAGGTTATCTGGCCCTGCAGCTTGTCGCATGCTGCGGCAATCTCCGGTGATGATACGGAATAGCCTAAACGCCAACCGGTCATTGCAAACCCTTTTGATACTCCGTTGATTATAACAACCCTGTTTCTTATTGATTCAAACTGGGCTATTGATTCATGCTTGCCATTGAAATTGATGAGCTCGTAGATCTCATCAGATACTATATATATATTGGGATATTTCTCAAAAACCTTTGCCAATGCTTCCAGTTCCTTTTTTGAATAAACGGACCCTGTTGGATTGCAGGGACTGCTGAAAAGGAACATCCTGCTCCTTGGAGTAATTGCATTTTCCAGTTGTTCAGGGGTAATCTTAAAATCATTGTCAACAGTTGCCGGTATGGTAATTGCAATGCCTTCAGCTAGTTTGATCAACTCCCTGTATGAAACCCAGTAAGGTGTAGGGAGAATGACTTCGTCACCAGGATTGATGATGCTGAGTATGGTATTAGCCAATGCTTGTTTTGCACCTGTTGATATTACAACCTGAGAAGGCTGGTATTCAAGATTATTGTCACGCTTAAGTTTGGTACATACGGCATTTTTTAGATCTGCATAACCACTAACCGGTGGATAGCCAGTGAAATTCTGTTCCAAAGCCTTTCGTGCTGCATCTTTAATGTATTCGGGTGTATTGAAATCCGGCTGTCCTATACTAAGATTGATAACATCAACCCCTTTCTCCTTGAGTTCACGGCATCTTCTGGTCATTGCCAGTGTTTCAGATTCTGCTAATCGGTTAATTCTATCTGATAACATATTCTTCTCAATAGTAAACATGATCTAAAAAGTTTAAAGATCGAGCAAAATAATGAAATAAAAATACCTTAAGCAAGGAATAAGTCGTTAAAATGGAAAGATTTCCGATATTTGCACGTATTTTAGAATTATCCGTATGACAATCATCAAAGAGTTCCTATTCCTGTTGATCCCGGTATTAATTATTGCTGCTGCCGTATGGGTATTTGTGAGGTATTATGTAAAAACTGAGAAAGAAAAACTCATTGTCAAGATCGGCCTTAAAAACAAGGAAATAATCACACCTGTCAGACTACAGGCATATGAACGCCTTGTTCTATTGCTTGAACGAATGGAATTGTCACAGGTAATTCTCAGGAATGTATCATTGGGGCAAACTGCTGCTCAGCTGCAGCAGATGCTGATGAATAATGTTAAGGACGAATTTGATCATAATTTATCCCAACAACTTTATATTTCCTCAGAAGCCTGGGATTTAATAAAAAAGGCTCACGATTCAATCATAGCTTCAATAAATAATGCTTTTTCACAGATGAAGGACGATGCATCAGCATCTGATCTGGCCCAACTTATCTTTCAAAGTGAGGCGAATGAAGAACAATCACAAACAAAAAGGGCTATGGAATATTTAAAGAATGAAGCGCGATTGCTATTCTAGAATCTCTACAAACTCTATAGGCTGTGTCTAAACTGCTAAAATCATCACTTTTTATAGGCTGTGTTGCCATAAGTATATCAGCCATCATGTGGGGTTTGGATGGTATTGTACTAACCCCGCAACTTTATAATCTGAATATTGGTTTCGTTGTGTTCATTGTTCACTTCATCCCTTTTGTGATAATGAATCTTTTCTTGTTTCGTGAATACCGGTATCTATCCATTCTAACACTGAATGATATTTTGCTATTGATACTCGTTTCGCTTCTGGGTGGCGCTCTGGGAACATTGGCAATTGTTAAAGCCCTGTTTTTGGTTGAATTCCAGAGCTTGTCGGTTGTGGTCCTGCTGCAAAAACTACAGCCTGTGTTTGCAATTGTACTTGCCTACTTTTTCCTTAGAGAGAAGATGCGTGAGAATTTTTATCTATGGGCCGGTATTGCAATATTGGCAAGCTACTTCCTTACTTTCGGTTTTAAACTGCCTGAGTTTTCTACCGGTTCAAATACAGCCCTGGCTGCCGGCTATTCATTGATCGCAGCTTTTTCCTTTGGTGCTGCCACCGTTGCAGGTAAAGGGGTCCTTCGAAAACTGTCGTTCTATGCTGCAACATTCTACCGCTATGGTTTTACTACTATTATCATGCTGGTGTTTATTTCCTTCACCGGACATTTGCGTGAATTTGAGGTTGTTACTCCTCATAACTGGCTTATAATACTTATTATCGCACTCACTGTTGGCTCAGGTGCAATTTTTCTCTACTATTATGGTTTGCGAAAAGTACCGGCCATGCTCTCAACCATCTTTGAACTATTCTTTCCACTCTCGGCAATAATCTTTGATTATATATTCAACAATCGATTGCTAAGCCCCGTTCAGTGGATTAGTGCTGCCATTATGCTTTATGCAATAGTCAGGCTCTCTCTATCCCGTCAGATAGAAAAAGTGTAGCGGCTGGAGGTTGTGGTAAATTTAAACCTGATTGTCTGATCTCAACAGTTTATCTGAATGCAGGAGCAGGTCAACATACTGTGCCCTTTTATATACAAAGGGGTCTTTGGTGTGATCTCTTGACAATGACCCCCTGAAGCTATCCAATGATTTGAAATTGTTTGATTCCATAAACTTCCCAAGGTCAGAAAGGATCTGTGTAATTACTGCCGGTGTGTTAAGATAGATAGCACTGACAATCTGTACGGCATCAGCTCCTGATAGGATCATTTTTGCAACATCTGCACCTGAATGAATACCGGTAGAGCCTATCAGTGAAGCATTTAAGTTCTTATAGAGTATTCCAATATACCTGAGCGACATCCTATAATCGCCATGCTCACTTAAATTGAAGGGTACAATATGTTTTAAAGCGCTTGTGCTAATGTCGGGCTCAAACATTCTATTGAAAAGTACAAAAGCTTTGGCACCTGCATCTTGCATGCGTTTTATTACCTGAAGGGTATTCGTGTAAAAAGGGCTTAGCTTAACACTTACGGGTATTGATACTGCCTGACATACTTGTTTTACTATGGCAATTTGTTCCTGTTCTATAGAAGCGGCTGAAGTTTCAAAATCACGAGGGAGGCTAAAGAAATTGAGCTCAATGCCATCTACTCCGGTTTTTTCAATCTGCTGTGCCCAGTCAACCCATGTCTCAGTGAATATGCAGTTCAAGCTCCCAATGACTGGAATCTTCAAGCTTTGCTTTGCCTGTCGCAGTTTATGTAGATGCTCGGCAGGACCTGCATGCTCCATGCCCGGATACAAGTTGATTGATTCTGCACTTCGCTCATTGTATAACTCCATCTCGGAATGGAATTGAAAACTCTCAAGCTGAATCTGCTCTTCAAATAGCGATTTGTATACAATTGCCGCTGCTCCGGATTCTTCAAGCTGCCTGAGCTTTTCAGGATTGTCAACCATATTGCTTGAACCGACTATAATTGGGTTTGCCAGCTTTATACCCATAAAAGTTGTTGAAAGATCAGTCATAATACCTCCGGTTTTGTGTTTTGCTTATTAACAATGAGAAACGAATTTTGTTGGAATTTTGATAGGCTAGTTTTCATGAAACAGCAACAATTTAAAACGATTATAAATTACGTGGTTCTCAATAGTTTCAGTGTGTTTTTGACTCCCGATTAACTAAAAATGAGTAATATTGCAGAGCTTTTCAGGGGTTTGTGAAAAGCATTGTAAATGAGTCTCTTAAATAAAATTTGATATGACAAAAAAGAAAAATTTTGTTACATGTGACGGGAATTATGCAGCGGCACATATCGCCTACATGTTTAGTGAAGTTGCTGCCATTTATCCAATCACACCCTCTTCTACCATGGCTGAGTATGTCGATGAATGGGCTTCTCACGGTCGGAAAAATATTTTTGGTGAAACGGTCAAGGTTACTGAAATGCAGTCTGAAGCAGGTGCAGCCGGTGCCGTACACGGTTCATTACAGGCAGGTGCCTTAACTACCACTTATACTGCTTCTCAGGGTTTGTTGCTGATGATTCCAAACATGTATAAGATGGCAGGTGAATTGCTTCCTGCTGTGTTCCATGTTTCTGCTAGAAGTCTTGCCGCCCAGGCACTTTCAATCTTTGGTGACCATTCTGATGTCTATGCTACACGCCAAACCGGTTTTGCTATGTTGGCTACCGGTAGTGTTCAGGAAATTTTTGACCTTGCTGGTGTTGCTCACCTGACTGCCATCCACTCTCGTGTTCCTTTCCTCCATTTCTTTGATGGATTCCGTACTTCTCATGAAATTCAGAAAGCTGAAGCACCTTCAAATGAAGACCTGGCCGCTTTACTCGACTGGGATGCCCTGAAGGCTTTCCGCAATAGAGCCCTTAATCCTGAACATCCGGTTACTCGTGGTACCGCTCAGAATCCTGATATTTATTTCCAATCACGTGAAGCAGCCAATAGTTTCTACAATGCTCTCCCTGATATGGTTGAAGAGTATATGCAGCAAATTACCAAACTTACCGGTCGTGAATATCATCCATTTACCTATTATGGTGCCCCTGATGCTGAAAATGTAATCGTGGCAATGGGTTCAATTACTGATACAATTAAGGAAGTTATTGATTATCTTAATGCTAAAGGTGAGAAACTGGGGCTTGTTTCGGTTCATTTGTACCGTCCTTTCTCTACCAAGTATTTCTTTAATGTTATGCCTAAATCGGTTAAGCGCGTTACTGTTCTTGACCGTACCAAGGAGCCGGGTGCAAATGGTGAACCACTCTACCTGGATGTAAAAGACGCTTTCTATACAAGTGAAAATAGACCTTTAATAGTTGGTGGACGCTATGGATTAAGCTCAAAGGATACTACTCCTGCTATGATTCTCTCTGTTGTGAACAATATGAAGATGAAAGAGCCTAAGAATAATTTCACCGTAGGTATTGTTGATGATGTTACCTTCACTTCATTGCCTCTATTGCCCGAGGTTGATCTCTCTAACAAAGGTACTTACCAGGCTAAATTTTATGGTATTGGTGCCGATGGTACAGTGGGTGCCAATAAAAACTCTATCAAAATTATTGGTGAAACTACCGATAAGTATTGTCAGGCTTATTTTGCTTATGACTCAAAGAAATCCGGTGGTGTAACTACTTCACATCTTCGTTTCGGTGATCAGCCTATTCGTTCTCCCTATCTTGTGAACACGCCTGACTTTGTGGCTTGCCATGTGCCTGCATATCTTGAAAAATATGATATGCTCAAGGGCCTTAAAAAGGGTGGGACTTTCCTGTTGAATAGTTTGTGGGATGAGGAAGAAACGCTTAATCGTATTCCCGATAATTTTAAAAGATATATTGCTGAAAACGACATCAATTTCTACACTATAAACGCAACTGTCATTGCTGAAGAAATTGGCTTGGGTGGTAGAACAAATACCATAATGCAATCAGCCTTCTTTAAAATTTCAGAGGTAATTCCTTACAACATGGCGGTCGACTACATGAAGAAAGCTGTGCTTAAGGATTTTGGAAAGAAAGGTGAGGAAGTGGTGAAAATGAATTATGCTGCCATCGACAGAGGCGGTGAGGTTGTTAAAATAACTGTTCCGGCATCCTGGAAACAAATTGTTCCGGTTAAAAATGAAGCTTACAGTGATGTTCCTGACTTTATCAGACAGGTTGTAGAACCTATCAATGCCATGAAGGGTGATGATTTGCCTGTAAGTGCATTCCTGGGTCGTGAAGATGGTACATGGATGGCTGGTACTGCTGCTTACGAAAAACGCGGTATTGCTGTCAATGTTCCTGAGTGGAAATCAGAAAACTGTATTCAGTGTAATCAGTGTGCTTTCGTTTGCCCTCATGCCTGTATCCGTCCATTCCTGATTAGTAAGGAGGAAATGGCAACATTGCCCGAAGGAACAACAGCTATTAAAGCTATCCCAAAAACTTTTGAAGGATTGGAATTCCGCATCCAGCTGAGCCCTCTCGATTGTACCGGTTGTGGCAATTGCGCCGACGTTTGTCCTGCCAAGACCAAGGCATTGGTTATGGAACCTCTTGAAAGTCAGATGGCACAACAGGATTTATGGAATGCCATTACAAAGAATGTAACTTATAAGGATACTATTGCTTCAAAAGAGCAAAACGTTAAGAACAGCCAGTTCGCTCAGCCTTTGTTCGAGTTCTCTGGTGCATGTTCCGGTTGTGGTGAAACTCCATATATCAAGTTGGTTACTCAATTGTATGGCGATAGGATGATGGTTGCAAATGCAACTGGTTGTTCATCTATTTATGGTGGTTCAGCTCCTTCAACTCCATATACTACCAATGCACAGGGTAAAGGACCGGCTTGGGGTAATTCACTGTTCGAGGACAATGCCGAGTACGGATTAGGTATGGCAACTGCCGTTAGCAAAATGCGTGAACGTATTTCAATTAAGCTTGCTGCCATTATCAGTGAAACAACAAATGCTGAATTGAAATTGGCTGCTCAGGAGTGGATTGATGGTATGAATAATGCGGCATTATCTAAAACCGCTTCTGAAAAACTATTGCCATTACTTGAAAAGGAGAATACTCCCATTGCCAGGGAATTGGTTGAACTGGGGCAATACTTCATCAAGAAATCGGTATGGATGTTTGGTGGCGATGGTTGGGCTTATGATATCGGTTATGGAGGATTGGATCACGTTATTGCATCAGGCGAAGATGTAAACATTCTCGTTATGGATACTGAAGTGTATTCCAATACCGGTGGTCAGGCTTCCAAATCAACACCTGTAGGCGCAGTAGCCAAATTTGCTGCCAGTGGTAAGAAAATCCGTAAGAAAGATCTTGGAATGATGGCAATGAGTTATGGTTATGTTTATGTTGCTCAGGTTGCTATGGGTGCTAATCAAACTCAATACCTGAAAGCACTGCGTGAAGCAGAAGCTTACCCCGGACCATCACTCATCATTGCTTATTCACCATGTATCAACCACGGTATCAGGGCAGGTATGGGCAAAGCTCAGGAACAACAGGAGAAAGCCGTTGAAGCAGGTTACTGGGCATTGTATCGCTACAACCCTATGCTTGAAGCTGAAGGTAAAAATCCGTTCCAGCTGGATTCCAAAGAACCTGACTACACCAAGTTCCAGGAATTCCTTAACTCTGAGGTTAGGTATACTTCACTCAAGAAATCATTCCCTGTTGAAGCCGGTGAATTATTTGCTGCAGCTGAAGAGAATGCTAAATGGAGATACAATAGCTATCGCAGAATGGCCCAAATGGTTTTTGAATCAAAGTAGGTTATAATTTGACTAATTTTGGAGCCGGAAATTTCTTTCCGGCTCTTTTTTTTCTAAAATTTCTACCATGAAACATTTTGGATTCTTATTCGCTGCATTATTGATTGCGCTTTCAAGTTGCTATAGGCCTGATCAACCAAAGGATTCTGAAAAGGATGTTATTAGCCGGGCCGAGGATATTATTGAGGATACGGCTACAGTCTATCTATACGACAATGAATACATGGTGCTCGCAACGCTTTATCACCAGCAGGCTGCCGAATATAGGGCACTTTGTTATCAATCCTATAATCTTGCAAAGTTGCTTGTTGATAAAGATCTGACTGATAAGAATGTAAATAAACACAGAATCGTTATTCTGGATGTGGATGAAACAGTGCTCGACAATAGTCCCTATCAGGCTCAGTGTATTATAGATGATATCAATTACCCGACCCGATGGGATGAATGGTGCCTAAAGGCTAAGGCTGAAGCGGTGCCCGGAGCCCTTGATTTCCTGAATTATGCCAGAGCCAATGGATTAAGCGTATTTTATATCACCAACAGGAAAGAACATCTCAAAGATGCTACTATTCAAAATCTTAAAAAACTTGGTTTCCCGATGGCTGATGGTGATCATGTTATTATGCGCACTGATGAAAATAGCAAGGAGGGCAGAAGAAATAAATTATTGGAGAAATACCATATTTCATTATTGGTTGGCGATAATTTGAATGACTTGACCAACCTGGTTGAGGATAAGTCAAACCGTGATAG
>JAEYXG010000267.1 GCA_023428585.1 Bacteroidota bacterium | reverse complement strand
GAGCAGCCTTTGTTTTTTTCACTTTGCCAATATTGCCTATGTATCCGCATATGGCTAAATGGGTTGCGGGTCTATTCCTTCATTCAGGAATATACGGTTCAGGTGAGGCTTCAATAATTGACAAATCAAACTACCTCTTATCGTTAAAGGATCTACTGTTTGGAGAACCCCGATACCTGATTGTTTATAGTTTAACCTTTGCAACTTTGATTATTCTAGCCGTTAAAAGTATCATTGGAAAAGACGACAAATTTCAAAAGGACAAACTCTTGCTTTTTGCTGTATTTTTAACACAAACATTAGGTTTCATAATAGTTGCCAAACATCCCAAGGTTGCCTACTTGTTGCCTTATGAGAGTTTGTCAGCGATTAACATTATTGTCTTACTTCAATTAATTACACGTTGTTTCTCTAAAGCATGGCTAAAACAATTAATAACTGGTATTATAATAATACCAGTAGTATTAGTAACATTGACTACAGGAATAAAAGCCAAAGAAATATTGTTTAGTGGAGATAGTAATAAGCTTAATGAAGAAGCATGGACTTTGGCAACTAAATCAGGACAGGGATGGGCAACAATAGGTGTAAACCCGGGGCCTTCACCAATAGCTGCATTGTTTTTTGCAAATGCATACAGTATTAATCGATATAGTGACAAACTTTCACAGATTTATCCTGATTATTACATACTGAACACTTACGATTCAAGGATAGAAAACTGGTATCGCGAGGTAGTCCCATTTGACTTTTTATATAATAAGTATCAGGGTAAGATTTCTATTATCCTTGATGCAGGTATGCAGCAAGATGTTCAAAATATGTTATTAAAAGAAAATATTAAGCTTAAATTTGTTAATGAATTGTTTGGCCCAATTGCAGTAATTAAGCCAGAAATTGTGGAAGTAGATACCTTGACCTCAGTTTCAAGTATGGTGATGACAAATCCAGAATCGCCATATGCATTTACAGAAGTTTTTACAGATATTAAGCCGGGGATGTTTATTACTGCTACAGTAAGGGCAAAGGGAGATCCTAAAAATGCCCAGATTGTGGTTTCGGCAAATAACACTTCAGAGTATTATTCAACCTTTACTACTAATGAGAATAACACGAATGACTGGTTTACAATAGTATTGAATGTTAAGATTTCAAAGGCTATATCAGATGGTCAACTTAAGATTTACTGTTGGAACAGCGGAAAAATACCGGTATTTTTTGATGATTTCAGTGCAGAAGTAAAATAACAGAGTAAAATGATAATAAATGAACACGGCTTCAATAAATAAAGAGAGAGTAATAGATGCTATTGATAAAATTGCACCGAAAAGAGAAAAGTACATCAAACAAAGCAGGAATTACTATACCAATTTGGTAAGGTTTTTCAGATTTAATATCCCTGAGAATTCGTGCGTTCTAGAAATCGGGAGCGGAACAGGCTTCTTGCTTAACGCTGTTAAGCCATCGCACGGTGTCGGTATAGATATTTCACCGGCTATGATAGAAATTGCAAAAAACAAATACCCTCACCTTGCTTTTTATCAGCAGGACGCAGAAAACCTTGAGCTAACAGAAAAGTTTGACTATATCATAATTTCAGATACATTGGGTTATCTTGAAGATATTCAGAAAGTTTTTAATAAAATAAGCCATATTTGTACACCTGAGACTCGTATAATAATCAATTACCACAGTTTCCTGTGGGAACCATTTCTCAGTCTTGCACAAAAACTTAACCTAAAAATGCCCCATAAAAGGCTTAACTGGTTGAATAGATCAGATGTTGTGAATTTATTAACCCTGGAAGGATATGATGTTATCAAAACAGGCAAGCGTTATCTGATGCCTATTTATATCCCACTTGTTTCGTGGTTCTTGAATAAATACATTGCGTATCTACCCCTTTTTAACAGTATGTGTTTAACGGGCTATATCATTGCCAGGTTACCACAAAACCTACCTTCAGACAACAAAGAATACTCTGTTAGCGTGATCATTCCTGCTAGGAATGAATCAGGTAATATTGAGGATGCTGTGAAACGAGTGCCCGATATGGGGAAACACACAGAAATTATTTTTGTGGAAGGGGGATCTTCCGATGACACCCTGGATACCATAAAGAAAGTATGTGATCAATATGCATCAGTGCGTGATGTTAAATATCTTATCCAGACAGGTAAAGGAAAAGGTGATGCAGTACGTCTTGGTTTTGAGCATGCAACCGGTGATATTTTGATGATCCTTGATGCAGACCTTACAGTGCCACCTGAAGACCTGCCCAAATTTTACAATGCCATTGCTACCGGTAAGGGAGAGTATATAAACGGTACAAGATTGGTATATCCGATGGAAGATGAGGCAATGAGAACTCTGAATATCATGGGCAATAAATTCTTCTCCATAATGTTCTCATGGTTATTGAGCCAACGAATAAAAGACACTTTATGTGGCACAAAAGTGCTCACTGCTGCCAACTATAAAAAGCTGATAGCCAATAGATCGTATTTCGGAGATTTTGATCCATTTGGCGACTTTGATCTTATATTTGGTTCTGCCAAATTAAACCTTAAGCTAATAGAGGTCCCGATAAGATACAGGGCCAGAATATATGGAGATACAAATATTTCAAGGTTTTCCCATGGCTGGCTTTTATTAAAGATGGTATTCTATGCAATGAACAAGATTAAGTTCGTTTATTAAATTACTGTAGAAAAAACAACTGAATTAGGGTGTAGCATCTTTTAATTGTCATACATTTAAGTTGGCAATCGAAGAGCAAATATAACATTGCAAAAATCAAAATATAAAATATGATAAAACAGCTATACAGATTCTTAAGCCCAAAATTTCAGAGTTTGTTTCTTGAATATAAGGTTGATTTTAAACCAAGATATGGCCATGGGAAACCTGCACATCATGATTTGTATAAAATAATAAACTCAAATCGTGATACTTATATTACTTTAATTAACAAATCCTTGTCCTATCAAGATCAAATATGGACCATAAAAGATTCGAGCATGGAGACAGATCCAAAAAAACCATGCTGGAATAATGGATATTTGCCAGGACTTGATATGATTGGAATTTATACTTTAATTTCAGAATTCAAACCTAAAAAATATATTGAAATAGGTTCGGGTAATTCTACAAAAGTTGCATACAAGGCAAAGACTGAGCAAAATTTAGATTTCGAAATTATTTCAATCGATCCTATGCCCCGGACAGAGATCGATAA
This sequence comes from Bacteroidota bacterium, assembly GCA_023428585.1. Lineage (GTDB taxonomy): Bacteria > Bacteroidota > Bacteroidia > Bacteroidales > Lentimicrobiaceae > Lentimicrobium. The sequence continues at coordinate 5,893 of JAEYXG010000267.1, read as the reverse complement.
TATTGCTAACAAAGTAATTAGAGAGCCATTTGAGAATATTGAATTCAATTTATTGGATGCATTAGATGAAAATGACATACTTTTCGTAGACAATTCTCATCGGCTGTTGCCAAATTCTGATTCAATGGTCTTTTATCTTGAGATATTGCCTAGACTTAAGAAAGGAGTGATAGTGCATATTCACGATATATATTTGCCTTATGACTATCCTCAATTTATGTGCGATAGATTTTATTCCGAGCAGTATGGATTAGCAATGTATTTAATTGCAAATCCAGAAAAATATCAGACAATTTTACCAAATTATTTCATTTATGAAGACAAAGAACTTTCTGATTTGATCTCTCCAATTTGGAATCACCAAAACCTTAATGGAGTTGAGAAACACGGGGGTTCATATTGGATAAGAATTAATAAATAATTACAGTTGCCCGGATACTTCCACTACTGGCAAATTTATCGTCATAAATAGTATAATATTTATGCTTGGACCTCATCTATCAATCAAAAACCAAATCAAGAATGGCTTGGTTTGGAAAATTTTGCTCCTATTAGTAATTATTTACTTCCCATATTTTTTGCATCTGGGCGACTTGCCTATTCGTACATGGGATGAAGCAAGGTTGGTAGCAAATGCTTCTGAAATGTTAGAAAATGGAAACTACCTCGTTACAACTTTTCACGGTAATCCTGATATGTGGAATACCAAACCACCCTTGATGATCTGGTGTCAGGTATTCTTTGTCCATCTGATAGGTGATGAAGAGATTGCTTACAGGCTGCCATCAGCAATTGCAGGCTTTCTTACGTGCCTGTTAATCATGTTTTTAACTATACGGTATTTAAAGAGTTACTGGTTAGGTTTAGTTGCCGTTTTGATATTAATAACTTCAAAAGGCCACCTGGTAGGGCATGTTGCCAGAACAGGTGATTATGATGCTTTGCTTACTCTGTTTATGACAGCCTATATAATCTTCTTTTTTCTTTGGACAGAAACGGGAAAATCAAAATACCTCCATTTGTTTTTTGCAACAATTTTTTTCTCGGTTTTTACAAAGAGCGTGCAAGGACTATTTTTTCTTCCGGCTGTTTTTATCTACATTCTGTTGGCAGGCAAATTCAAGACTTTTTTCTCACAGAAATGGGTTTACATTGATACATTAATTACAATTATTCTCATTGGTTCATATTATTTATTGAGAGAATCTGAAACGCCTGGTTATTTGCAAGCTGTCTATAAAAATGAATTAGGTGGAAGGCTTACTAATACTATTGAAAATCATACCGGTAAGATAACTTATTATGTTGATTTACTATGGACTAAGCAATTTGGATACTATTGCATTCTGGGATGCTTAGGACTCTTCACTTCGTTTATTTTTAAGAATTATATGCTCAGGCGATTTATCAAATACATATCATTATCTACTATTCTATATTTAGTCATTATATCTCTTGCTCAAACTAAACTAAAATGGTATACGGCACCGATGATGCCATTATTATCAATACTAGCTGCAACACCTGTATTCATGATACTCAAGATGACAGAAGACAGATCAGGATTTAAACCAATTCAAATAGCACTAATACAGTCTTTTTTAGTTGTTATTTTTCTAGGCTATCCTTATTATAAAACTTTTAATGAAGTGTACAAATCAGAAGAGGTACCTGAAGCCATACAATTCACACTGATAGGCCACTTTCTTCAGGATGCCCTTGATGGTGAACATGACCTTGATGGTACAAAATTATATTACTCAAGTGATAAAGCAGCACTTGAATATTACATTAGGCGAATGCAGAAGAAAGGGATAGAAATATATATTGCTGATCCTCTATTGATTAGGCCTGGAAACCACATTATAACTGCCATTGGGAAGGACAAAGATGAAATCAAGTCAAAGTATAATACTACAGAGAACTTCAGATATCATAACATAAGTATCCTCAAAATAAATTCAGTCAAATAATCAGTAACCTGAAATCGAAAAACAACTGCCCATATTAAGTATCATAGTCCCGGTTTATAATGAGGCTCTTTTGATTCATGAAATGATATCAAGACTTTCAGGTGTATGCAATACCATGGAACTGGGATATGAATTGATATTTGTGAATGATGGAAGTGTAGATGATTCGTTAAAGATTCTAAAGGAATTTGCATTGTTTGATGAAAGGATTAAGTTTGTAAGTTTCAGTCGAAATTTTGGGCACCAGAATGCTGTAATGGCAGGTATTGTCCACTCTACTGGGGAGGCAATTGTCATAATTGATGGGGATTTGCAAGATCCGCCTGAATTGATTCCTGAAATGTATACCAAATATGTTGAGGGCTACAAAGTAGTTTATGCCAAAAGGAAACATCGATTGGGTGAGTCAGTCTTTAAAAAGGCAACAGCAAAACTTTTTTATAAACTACTAAAAAAAATTACCTCATTTAATATTCCGGTTGATACAGGTGATTTCCGACTAATATCACGTGAGGTAGCCAACCATTTGATCAATATGGGCGAAGGCAGTAAATTCCTAAGGGGGCAAATTGCCTGGCTTGGATTTAAACAGACTGGCGTAGAATTTGAGCGCCAGGAACGCACAGCCGGTAAAACAAAATATACCTTCAAAAAGATGATGCGACTGGCTTTAGATGGGATTACTTCATTTTCCAATTTCCCATTACAGATTGCCACCTTTCTGGGGTTTGTATTTTCATTCATCGCTTTTCTTATTATCCTCTATGCACTCTTTTCAAAGTTCATTTTAAATGAAGTTGTTACCGGTTGGACATCACTCATGATAAGCTCTATGTTCCTTGGCGGAATACAACTACTCTGTATCGGAATTATTGGAGAGTATATAAGCCGTATTTCTGTGGATGTAAAGAAAAGACCACCTTTTATTGTTGAGGAAACAAACTGTAAAAATCAATCTGAACATGAATAAAACAGGAAAAATTCCAGCAACATTGTTGCTGTTTTTATCATTTCTATTTCTAATGATGTTTTATGGGGATGTTATCACCAAACCTAACAATTACTTGTTTAGCCAAAGTGGAGATGCCATCAAAAACTACTTTACTTACGCTTCACACATTAAAGAAAATACTTTAATCCAGTCGGATTTCATGAATTATCCTTACGGGGAGAGTTTTATGTACCTGGATTGCCAACCATTGCTTACTATAACATTACAGTGGCTTTCAGGTCCATTCCCTGCTATACAGAATTATACTATTGGAATCATTAATTTTTTAATGATCTTCTCTATTCTGTTGTCGGCAATTTTTCTTTATCTGATATTCAACCAGCTTGATGTCAATAAATTTCTCTCGGCTGCAGGAGCATTTTCCATTGCTGTACTGTCCCCTCAAATATTTAGGGTCACGGGGCACCTTGCACTCTCTTATAGCTTTTTTATTCCCCTTACATGGTACCTATTCATAAAATTCACCAAGAGCCGGTATAAGTTGAAATGGTCATTATTAATTCTCTTTAACAACTTGGGTTGGTTCTTTATTCATGCCTACCTTGGCATGATCGTTTCTTCATTTATACTCCTCTGCTTTTTATTTGACTATATCTTCTTCGAAAGAAGCAGATATAGTAAATTCTGGCAATGGCTTTATATTTCCCTTCAGACTTTTTTACCGATAATTATCTTCTGGCTATTTATCACTATAACGGATAAACATATTGGCCGGACAGGTGATCCTTTTGGTTTCCTTGAGTATACAGCTACTTTTTATTCTGTATTTCTGCCAAATCATCCACCACTTAGACCGTTTTTTGAAAACATTTCCATCGATCAAGCCTGGGAGGGTTGGGCTTATATAGGTGCAGGAACATTATTTACACTCCTGCTCTTCCTCATCAACAGAGTAATCAGACTTTTTAAGAAAAAGTCATTCGCTGATGACAGTCCTTTACTCAATAGCCAATTCATTGTGCCGGCACTATTTTCATCTTTCATTCTATTATTATTATCCATGGGTTATCCTTTTAAGTGGCACATGGAATTTTTACTCGATTGGTTTCCCGTATTGAAGAGCTTTAGGGGGATAGGTAGGTTTGCCTGGGTATTTTATTATGTCATTACAGTATCAAGCGTTTATTTCTTCTTTCTGATTTATGAATCAAATAAGAAACATTTTATTTTTTTGCTAATCGCAGTGGTACTGCCATTATCATATATATGGGAGGGAATTCCATATCATAAGGAAATGGGTAGTAACCTAAACCAGTATCCTAACTTGTTTGATAAGACACAGCTTCCTGCTTCTATATCCACAGGACTGCAGTATACAGACAAAAATAAATATCAGGCAATCATTCCTCTGCCCTACTATCACATAGGATCTGAGAACTATACCAAATCTGCAACCGACAAGATATACAGACTTTCAATGATTTTATCCTATCATTCAGAGATTCCACTGATGTCAAATTACTCAACAAATACCAGTATTCCTGAAAGCAAGAATTTAATCCAGGTGTTATCTCCGGGTTTTTACTCAAAAGCAGTCCTTAATGATATCAAGAGCGATAAGCCCTTCCTGATTATTTACAGTAATGATGAACTATCTGCATACGAGAAGGCTATCCTTGATAAAGGGATCAAAATATATTCCGACAATGATTATTCGTTATACTCTGTTTCCAAAGATGAGCTTTTCAGGAATACATCAGCAGAAGAAATCAGGAATTTTGAGCAAATAAAAAACCGCTTGAAAGATGTAAATGGGTTCTTGATAACTGTATCTGACAGCATTGCTTCAATTGTAGATACTAATGCTGTAATATCCTTCAATTCCTTTGAAGATATGCCTCAGGAACTGTCGTATAGAGGTAAAGGATCATATTATGGTGAAATGAAAAACTATAACTTGTTAACAAATATTGAATTGTCGAAATTAAAAAAGGACAAGGATTATGTAGTAAGTTATTGGATGTACAATGAAGGCAGTGATTATGGACAGGATGCATTGAATTCATTGACATTTTTAGAAGTTAGATACCCTGCTGGAAATCAGGAATGGCTTTCTATTACAAACCCCGCCAGAAGTGTTGTTATAAATGGCTCTTGGTCACTGGTGGAGATGGATTTTAAATTACCGGATAATGCAAGTAGTCTTACTGTATTATTGAAAGGCAACGATGCGTCAGGAAAGAAAATTTATATTGATGATGTTTTAATTCGGGCCAAGGATACTGATGTGTACAAGATCATGAAGGAAGAGAATGGAAGTATTACAGAGCTGTTCAAGAATAATCACCGAATATCCTTGTAACTATTTTCTGGTCTAGCTGATTATTGGCTGCAATGGCATCCTTTCAGCTTTTAGTTCAGTAGGCTCTTTCGTTGCGTCCTTCAATATAGTTTATAAATGCCCTGTTAACTACTTTGTTCCCTCCTGGTGTGGGATAGTTGCCTGTAAAGTACCAGTCGCCGGTATTATTGGGAATTGCCTGATGCAGGGCTTCAATGGTTTGGTATACAATCTGTACTTCGGCATTGCATCCCTGAGGAGTTACCAGTTCAGATATTTTGGCTGATATCTGGCTGGCAGTAAATGGACGATAGATATCTTTAACAAAATTCACTACCTGTTCCTTTGGCAGGAATTCCTGTTCTTTTGATTTTCTATAAACTTCATTGATGATATGTGCCTGATTGGTTTCTCGCAACAATTCAATTGCCGCATTGAATGCAATGAAATCACCAAGGATAGCCATATCAATACCATAACAATCAGGATATCTGATCTGTGGCGCTGATGAAGCAACAATAATTTTCTTAGGACCCAGCCGGTCAAGGATCCTGATAATACTTTTCTTAAGGGTGGTACCCCGCACAATAGAGTCATCAATAACCACTAAATTATCCGTGCCGGTAT
>JAEYXG010000100.1 GCA_023428585.1 Bacteroidota bacterium | reverse complement strand
TTTCTTTCCACAGTATCATTAATCGCTACCCAACTATCTCCTTTATATTCATTGTCTTGAAGCGAAAATCTATAATAATAAGTGTCTGTTTTAGATCTAGAAGCTCTTATCTCCTTACTTACATATGCTTTAGTACATATTCCATAAAATCGTAAGAACAAGTCTTCAATTTTAAAATGAAAAATAAATACTACAAAAAACAATAGAACCATACCAAACTTAAAGTAAGTCTTCATCACACTCTTCTATTTTTTCTTATATTTATCAACTGTTGTTTTTGTTACAATTCTTTGAGTTGTATTCTGTAAATTGGTTGTTGCATTCTTTATCTGTTTGGAAACTTCTGTTGAACCTTTCTTAACATCACTTGCAATAGCATTCTTAGTTTTGCCATTTATCCCAGTACCAGTTAGCATTTTCGTTACATCTGTTTTACTTATTTGAGTTTTATCAGCTGCCTTTTGAATAGCTTCTTTACCTAATTTGCCACCGGTTACTTTTGCTAATTTGCCTCCAACTTTGTCAACTGTAACATCTATCGCAGCATTTCTAACTACATTTAAAGCATCTTTTCCACTTTTAATTCCTCCATTATCATAAACATAATCTACCGCACTCATAGCTAGTGCAGCGGTTCCTTTTACAATAACACTTCGTACGGCACTTGCTCCTGAAGTAAGTGCCCCCTCTCCAGTGGCAATTCCAACCTTTGTCCAACTGGTAACTTTACCTTCTGATGCTAATTGAAATCCAACCTCAATTGCTCCTCCAACAATACCTCCAATAATGTTATTTAAAATTCTTCCATCAGGATCATTATGACTTATAGGATTATTTCCAACATAGCAATAAGATGAAAATACTTCCTGACCTTCTTCGTCCGCCAACGGATCCACGCTATGCCACCTCCCAATCACCGGGTCATAAAACCTTGCCCCATAATCCAACCAATTCAATCCCAGCTCATCCTGGAACATTTTACCGTTATATTTGTATTCGTTAGGCTGTAAGGTGGAAGTGCTGTTTGCCGATAATGAACTTATGTTCATGCCGAACGGATAGTAGGCATTAACCTGCCTGATTCCATCCTTCACCCCATCATTGGCATAAGTCACCCGTATATTTCCCAGGTGATCCTTTAGGTAAGTTTCCACAAAGCAAGAGGAGTCGGGTTTATAAACATTGTGTACTTCACTAAAGGTATTGTAATACGGTTAATTGTCAATAAAATTAAAGATAATAATATCTTGTTTACTTGAAACCCGACTTATTAATACAATGAGTATTTTTAAGACAATACTTTCTCATCATCCTACTTATAAAACGCTTCTTACTGTTGCTCATTTTTATATCTAAGATTGAATCTATTTTATCCTTGGATGGATAACACTCTATCTTTGGAAACCATGTGGTTCTTCTTACATAACGTTGCAAGCAATTCACCGTTGAATCTTTGGTCGAAAAACCAAGATCAATTAAGTTGAACATCTTTTGAAGGCTTAAACATGAATCTGGCAATCTGATATAGACACCATAATCCAATTTTTTATAATTGTTTACTAATTGGGAAACTAGTGATTTGTTTACATTATCTATGGTAACATCATATGGTGTGTCATAAATAACCACAATTAAACCGAGTTTATCTTTTTTATGGTACTTCTTTACATAGTCATTTGCAATATATGCAACCGTTTGTAAGTATTCTTTTTCATTAGCATCTTCTGAATTTGAGAAAGTTACTCTTTCATAGACTATGCGGTCTAATTCTTCTACCTGACTGTAAGAATATAAATTAATTAGCAATAAAATCAAAATATTTAAAATAAGATGTTTCATTACTTGAAGAATTTATAAGGTATGATGGCTTGAATACCCTTGTTATTATATAGATATACATCAGTTTGACCCACTTTCATTGGAAAAATATAATGGTTGCCTGATCCAGCACTTTTTTGATCTTGCATAGATGGCAGTTGTGACCAACTTCTTACTCCAGAAGAACCACTAGGATGTCCATGAAAAGTTCTCGTTCCGGGCAAAAAACTACTAAATTCTATTTCTGCTTTAACCCCACTACCTACTTTTGAAACCGGACCATAGATTGGTTGCCCAACTTCACCAGTTGCTGATATTGTTGATCCAACTTCACGATTATTACTTGGCTTACTACCACCAGTACCATCGTCTTTACCGGCTGTAACTGTTTTATACATTGCGTCTCTAGTAGATTCAGTATCTAATTCAACAAAATTTTGCATATGGTCACCTTTAATATTTCCTGAAACGACTTCCTTTTTTGTATTTTTAGCAACTTCTTTACTTATACCATTAACATCCGCAATTAAATCTGGGTCAGTATTTGATCCCTCTAAAAGATCATCCTTTGTTTTTGTTGTTTTAAGAATAAACTCACGATTCCCAACTCTAGTATCATGCAACAAAGAACCATCTTCTCCATAATATTTATCGCGCAACATTCCATTAGGATCATAAAATAGGATTGGACTGTTTCCACAATAACTATACTGACTAAATGAATAGTATTTCTCTGCCAATGGATCCACACTATGCCATCTCCCAATCACCGGGTCATAAAACCTCGCCCCATAATCCAACCAATTCAATCCCAACTCATCCTGGAACATTTTGCCGTTGTATATGTATTCATTATGTTGTAGGAAGGAAGTGCTGTTTGCCGATAATGAACTTATGTTCATGCCGAACGGATAGTAGGCATTAACCTGCCGTATGCCATCCTTCACCCCATCATTGGCATAGGCTACCCGTATGTTTCCAAGGTGATCCTAAAGGTAAGTTTCCACAAAGCAGGTGCTGTCAGGTTTGTACACTATGCGTCCTTCATCAAAATTGTGATATGCCGGGTAATCATTCTCATATACGAAATTACCAATAAAATCAATTGTTTTTACCTTCTTTCCTGATTCTATTGTTATTTGTCTTCCTTTATTGCCAAGCGCATCATAGTCATACTGTATCCTGCTGTTGC
>JAEYXG010000044.1 GCA_023428585.1 Bacteroidota bacterium | reverse complement strand
TTTCCAAGGTGATCCTTCAGGTACGTTTCCACAAAGCAGGAGGAGTCTGGTTTATACACTATGCGTCCTTCATCAAAATTGAGATATGCAGGATAATCATTCTCATACACGAAATTACCGATAAAATCATTTGTTTTTACCTTCTTTCCGGATTCAGTTGTCGTCTGTCTCCGTTTGGTGCCTAGCGCATCGTATTTGTAATCAATCCTGTTATTGGAGCTAAAAATTATTGTTTCGGGCAGATTTAACTCATTGTAGGTTATGCTGATGATTCCCTTGTTCAGGTCACATACCAAATTGCCATTTACATCATAATGATATTCTGGTATATGAGTAATATAGTAATAATGACCGTTATCGAAGAAGTCATTGATATTATAGGTAGGTGCAGCAATATCGACAACCATCAGTTAGTTACCTGTATAGGTGTAAGTTAACTGATCGATTGGGTTTGCCGTTGTCTTCCATGCAATATTATCCATTCGCTGAAGGGTGTTTATATTACTGTTCTTATCGTGGATAAGGATTTCAGTGTATTTGGAAGAGGAATACCTGATAATTCTTTACCACCAACCTTTTTTACCTCTATTTCTGATCCGGGTTGTTCGATCTTTTTTCAAATCTTTCTTCACTTAAAATATATGACATTGGTTCAATAGCATATACTGTTCTATCATTCAGGGGGATCAGATCATTCAGTAATTTAATGCACTTTTCCAGCTTTTTTGATTCACCAGTGTCCCACAGTATGTAATTCGATGAATAATCCGGATGTATGATTAAAATATTGATCCAGGGGTGTTCATCAATTCTATTTGAAAATTCGATATCTTCAAAAACTGAATCTATATAGAAAATAGAATCGCTCTTAATAAACCATTGAAGCTTATTGAGTTTATCCGTATCAATCCTGTGTAATGGAATAAAAGTTGAAATATGGTAGTACTTTCCTTCATCAATCTCACTAAAATTTTCACAAAGAAGACCTTCTTTAAGTAGTTTTATAGATGGATCACCCATTCTCACACTTACTTCTATTCGAGTGATTTCATCCTTAGCAATTGGATCATCTTGTGAGAAAAGAAAGGTTGAATATATACTGCAAAGTAAAGACAAAAATAATGTTTTCATTTTTTTTCTGATTTATTTTCTTTATTTATTAAATATATTACCATCTGAGGTATTCCAAATGAACTTCTTAGCGGCTTATTTCCTTCATTAGTAATATGAATAGTTTTAGCATCATAAGCAGCATTTATTTTACGCTGTACATCTTCGGGGCTATAATAGCTTTCGTAAGTATAGGCTTCGTTTTCCCTTGCATTTTTATCCATTAAAATTGAATTCTGTCTTGTATGCCTGTTTTCATGAACATATGCGCTTAACTTTCCAGAACCAATAAAAACATTAGCCGAATTCACCTCCCCAGTATTAGGATCCGATGATTTAGTTGTGATTCCTTCAGCATCAGAAGGAATTTGAGATTTATCAGATGAATACGTTATTAGAGCTGTGTTTGGATCACATATAAAGTCAAAATCAGCTTTTGCTTTCTCCAAACCAGCTTTCTCGGAATTTAACCGTTTATTCTCCTTCTTTGAGTGTTTTTCAGTATCGCTTAGTGTATTTGAAATGTCAGCAAGTCTTTTTTCAGTAGAAGATTGAGCAGTAAGAAAATCTTGTCTTGCTTGATTATCAATAAAAGTAGTATCCATCCCATCCGGATCCACAAACCTCATCGGATTATCCACACAGTAATTATACGGGCTCCATCTTCTGTATTTCTCCGCCAAAGGATCCACACTATGCCATCTCCCAATCACCGGGTCATAAAACCTCGCCCCATAATCCAACCAATTCAATCCCAACTCATCCTGGAACATTTTGCCGTTGTATAGGTATTCATTATGTTGTAGGATGGAAGTGCTGTTTGCCGATAATGAACTTATGTTCATGCCGAACGGATAGTAGGCATTAACCTGCCGTATGCCATCCTTCACCCCATCATTGGCATAGGCTACCCGTATGTTTCCAAGGTGATCCTTTAAATAAGTTTCCACAAAGCAGGTGCTGTCGGGTTTGTACACTATTCGTCCTTCATCAAAATTGTGATATGCAGGGTAATCATTCTCATACACGAAATTACCAATAAAATCAATTGTTTTTACCATTTTTCCGGATTCAGTTGTTGTTTGTCTTCGTTTGGTGCCAAGTGCATCATAGTCATACTGTATCCTGCTGTTGCCACCAAAGTCAATTGTTTCAGGCAGATTTAACTCATTGTAGGTTATGCTGATGATTCCCTTGTTCAGGTCCTTGGTAAGGTTCCCATTGGCATCATACTCATACTCCACGCAATGACTGATATAATAATACTGACCATTATCAAAGAAATCGCCTCCATTGTCATATATAATAGCGTCGTCAATACCTATAACCTGATTTCCTTTGTAATGATAAGTTAGTTTATCAATCATCGGCGTTCCTTCAGACTGAGTGGAACCATGACGATCAAGAGCGGTTATATTCTGAAGCTCTTGCCTAATTCCTATACTAACTCAGCGTGCTTCTTTCCAACCGGTAACAATGCTTCAATTTTATACCTTTGTTGCAAGGTGGAGTGTTTCATTGCCGCATATTTCTCGTATTCTAAGTTGCATTAGTTACTTGAATTTAATTTATCATATCTTAATGCTGACCCAATAACCACATAAAAGCATAGAAACGAAAAACAGAATAATTGAGCCAACAACATAGGAAAATACCAACCAACCTTTCAACTTGCTGTTTTTTTCGTCTTTATATTTTTTTGCTATTTTTTCATATTTTTCATTATTAAGCAAAAGGCTTAAAACACTTGAAATAATTATTATTATCCATATAATATTGGTGTTGATTTTTTCGTTGAATAAATGATGTAATATAAATATCATAATTGATAAAACAATAGAACCAATGCTCATAAATACAACCACTCCACCCGCAATATGTCCATCTCTCTCCCCCCAATCTTCATAGAATTTAGAAGCTCTGTAAAATACATAATAAAATAAATCTTTCATAGTTGAATTATTTAAAAGGCATTGTCGCTGGAAGTCCAATAATGCCCATTTCCATTTGTGGCATCAAAACTCCATCAACCCATTTATAATGTAATTGTTTCCCACCAAACGACCAGTACAAAGAGATACCTGTTCCAACAACAGGAACAAATCCCATTCCTCCCATAAAGACATCAAATCCGTGTTCAAGTTTACCTTCTAGGGTAGATGCTTGCGTAAATTGCATACCTGATATAAAAACTCCAGCATAACCGGCAACTTTTCCTGCTCTTTGTACTACTTTTCCTAAATTTGAAATAGAGTTTGGCGTTACCCATTGATTCCCTTTCCAACCGTTTCCGTAAAAATTGAAATCAAGGCCCCCTTTGCTGTTTGTTAATCGAAAAGTAGCATTACTTTCTTCAGTATACTTTCCTAATGTACCTGCTACAGCAGAACCTTTTGAAAGAATATCTCCTAATGTGGAAGTTAATGTATTTACACTTTTCTCGTTGGCAAGATTATATGATGAACTGCTTAAACAAAGCTCTCCTTTGTCATTTTTGTATTGTGTAAATAATGATGCATTATCGCCATTTATAGATAAGTAATTTTCTCCGATATTATTCCAAATATTGCCACTATCGTCTTTATAAGTTTTATCTTGCGATTTACGCCACATAGTTTGAGAATTTCCATCTTTATCATTATATTCATACCAATCCATCCCATCCGGATCCACAAACCTCATTGGATTATCCACACAGTAATTATATGGGCTCCATCTTCTTCCCTTCTCCGCCAACGGATCCACACTATGCCACCTCCCAATCACCGGGTCATAAA
>JAEYXG010000023.1 GCA_023428585.1 Bacteroidota bacterium | reverse complement strand
TGCGGTTGCACAGTGCCCAGTTGGCCTAGAGAACCTATTATGCCAGGCAAGAAGGAAGTTATCAAAGTTAAGTATGACACCGGTAGAATCGGCCCCATTAACAAAACTATCACAGTTATGTCGAATGGTAAGAATTCACCCTTAGTGTTGAAAATTACAGGTAATATCATTAAAAAGGTAGAAGAAAGTACCGTTCCCGAAAAGAGTTTGAATACAGGTGCTACCCCTACAGCAAAGTAAGAACTGATGAAATCATTGAAACTGCCTGTGAAAACAGGCAGTTTTTTTTTATTATCGCTGAATTGTTGCCTTAATATTTTATTTAACAATTATTAAGTCCTAATTTTGCTGCAAAGTTAAAACCTAAATGTAATGCCTAATATTTCAGAACGTGGCACTTTGATGCCAGCCTCACCAATTCGTAAATTAGTTCCCTTTGCTGAAGCAGCTAAAAAGAAAGGAATTAAAGTTTATCACCTTAATATTGGACAACCTGATATTCCTACACCTGATGGCGCCCTTCAAGCGCTTAGAACTTACGGTGATAAGGTTATTGAGTATAGCCATTCGGCCGGTAATGAAACTTATCGACGTAAACTTGCAGGCTATTATCAAAAATTGGGAATCAATATTGATCATAATGATATTATTATAACTACTGGTGGATCAGAAGCCATTTCCTTTGCCTTGAAGTGTTGCCTTAACCCCGGTGATGAGGTGATTATACCTGAACCTTTCTATACCAATTATAATGCATTCGCACTTGATGCAGGCGTTAAGGTCGTACCTATTACATCAAATATACAGGATGGATTTGCACTACCATCCATCAGTGAGTTTGAGAAATCAATATCCCCGCGCACAAAAGCCATTATGGTTTGCAATCCCAATAACCCTACCGGTTATTTATATAGCAAAGAGGAGTTATTGCAACTAAGAGAGCTTGTACTGAAGCATAATCTCTACCTTTTTGCTGATGAGGTTTACAGGGAATTCTGCTATGGTGGTGAAAGGCACTTCAGTGTAATGAATCTAGAAGGGCTTGAACAACATGCTGTTCTGATGGACTCAGTGTCGAAAAGATATAGTGAATGCGGCGTCAGGATAGGTGCCCTGATTTCTAAAAATAAGGCATTGATGTCAGCCGCTTTGAAATTTGCCCAGGCTCGTTTGAGCCCCCCTTCTTTGGGACAGGTAATAGGTGAAGCATCAATTGATACTCCGGCTGAATATTTTACTGAAGTGTACAACGAGTATATCGCCCGACGTAATTATGTAATTGATGCCCTGAACCGTATACCGGGAGTATTTTCACCAATGCCCAAGGGTGCCTTTTATTCGGTAATCAGTTTGCCGGTGGAAGATGCTGATCACTTCTGTCAATGGCTATTGGAAGATTTTAATTATAATATGCAAACGGTAATGCTGGCACCGGCATCAGGTTTCTATGCAACTAAAGGCCTGGGTAAAAACGAAGCCCGTATAGCCTATGTGCTGAAGCTGGAAGATCTGAAGAATGCTGTTAAATGTTTGGAGGAAGCTCTGAAGGTTTATCCCGGTGTGATAAAGCATTAATGCAAACTTTTTGCTGCCGAAAATTCATTCTGGCGGCTAACTTGTTAATAAAGAAGAGATTGTTGGTGGCCCAACAATCTCTTCTTGTAATATCCAACTGCTATTAGTTATAGGTTTATCGGTCAATATTGGCAATCTCTGCTTGCCTTATTTCTTTATCGTGCTTATTTCGACTTATGATCAGCTAAAAAATCATAAACAAATGAAGAGATTCTCATTGTTGGTTTAAAAGTCTCTGTACAATAGATATTTTGAACGTATTTGTTTGAATGTATCAATATCAGCCTGCCATGATTGCCTTATTGACGCTTCATCCAATCCTGCTTCAATTTGTTCCTTTAGTTTCTCTGTTCCTGCCAGCTTAGTGAAAAATGATGTGAAAAAGGTTGCTTTGTTTAGGTCAGCATTATACATATCTATCAACCAACTCAGCCTTAATCCCGGATTATCTTTTAATTGCGGAACAGAATCCCTGAAGTCCTTGCCATAGCATACCTGATCCTTGAATGGAGGATTCATTGCACCGGTTCGACTAATGGGTGTAAAACTGAAGTTCTTGTCAACATAGTCAGGATGACCTATTACTGAAAATGGAAATTCTGTGCCACGACCTACGCTGACCCTGGTTCCTTCAAAAAAACATAGTGATGGGTATAGGATTACCGAATTCATGTCGGGAAGGTTAGGGGAGGGCTTAACCGGTAAATTATAGAATAGGTGGTGAGTGTATCCTGAACAAGTAATCCAGTCGAGGTCACATTTTACTCCCTGTTCTAGCCATCCTTCTTCATTAACCATCCAGGCATACTCAGCCATTGTCATTCCATGCACTACCGGCACATTATGCATGCCGATGAATGATTTATGTTTGGTTTCAAGTATGGGGCCATCAATATAAAAGCCATTGGGATTTGGGCGATCAAGAATCAGCATTGGAATTCCCAGTTCAGCGCATGCTTCCATTACCAGTGTCATGGTTGAGATATAGGTATAGAATCGGGCACCTACATCCTGCAGATCGAATAAAACAATATCAACACCCTTCAAATCATCGATTGTGGGCTTTTTATGGCTGCCATATAGAGAAATTATTGGAAGGCCTGTTTTTGCATCTATTTCATTATCTATTAAAGCACCGGCATCAGCCGAACCCCTAAACCCGTGCTCAGGGGTAAATACCTTAACAATGTTGATTCCCTCATTCAACAAACTGTCAACCAAATGCGTATTCTTGATCAGTGATGTTTGATTGGCAACAACAGCTACTTGCTGATGATTTCGAAGTCTATGAAAGTACCTATGTGTTCTCTCAGCAGCCGGTTTGATTTGAACCTTCCGAACAGGTGATGGAGCTGACGGATTATCTATTATAATTGGAGCTAAGTTTTCCTGTAACTGGCGCGAATGTATACATGAAACAAATAAAAAGCTAACGAGTATATAGGGTAGTAGTTTAATTCTCATGAGTATTGAAGGCTTTAATTGTTTATCACAAATCTAAGTGTTATTGTTAACTTTGCCAAAATTCCTGTTTGATGAACTTTGAGTATTTCATAAGCACTCGTATCAGAACAAAATCAGGAGCTTCTTTCTCTCGTCCTATCATTAGGGTGGCAATAGCGGGAATTGCTCTTGGTATAGCTGTTATGCTTGTATCAGTGGCAGTGCTCAAGGGATTCCAAACAGAAATTCGTCAGAAAGTAGTTGGTTTTGGTTCTCATATACAGATTTCTCATTTTGATTCCAATAACTCGTACGAGCCAACACCCATCAATATTGCTGAACAGGATATTTCAAGAGTTGAAGCCATTAAGGGTGTCAGGCATCTGCAACCTTATGGATTAAAGGCCGGAATAATCAAGACTGACCAACAAATTCACGGAATAGTTCTGAAAGGTATAACCAAGGACTACGATTGGTCATTTTTCCAACAGAAAATACTGGAGGGTAAAGTGCCTGTGTTTCAGGATTCCACTGCAGGTAATGAGATACTGATATCACAGAAGATCGCCAATTTACTTAACTTTAAGGTGGGCGATGCCGTAAGAGTCTATTTCATAATCGATAATAATGTAAGAGGAAGGCCATTTAAAGTCTCGGGAATTTATGATACCGGATTAATGGAATTCGATGAAATGTATGTTTTGGGTGATATCAGGCATATTCGTCGTCTAAATACTTGGACAGAGGGTGAAGTATCAGGTTACGAGGTATTAATTGACGACTTTAAGAACCTGGAAAGAATATCGGAGCAGGTTTACTCAGTTATAGGTTTTGATCTGAATACCCAAACTATCCGTCAGCTTTATCCTCAGATATTTGATTGGATTGAAATACAAGACCTTAATGTTATTATTATTCTAATCCTTATGACTCTTGTGTCAGGCATTACCATAATTTCCACTCTGCTGATACTTATCCTGGAGCACACAGCTGATATTGGTATTTTAAAGGCAATGGGTGCCAGTGTCAGAAGTGTTAGAAAAATATTCCTGTACACTTCAGCCTATATCACCTTATTTGGGCTTTTATGGGGTAATGCCGTGGCACTGTTACTTATCTGGGTGCAGAAAACCTATGGTGTGATCCCATTGCCTCCTGATTCTTACTTCCTATCACAGGTTCCGGTATCAATCAGTATATGGGAGATACTGATTATCAATTTCGCAGCATTGACGGTATGCTTTATTATGATGATAATTCCCTCACTTGTAGTGAAATACATTAGCCCCATCAGGGCCATAAGGTTTGACTGATAAATACGTAGGGTGGATATCAAACCTGTTGATCTGAATACATATAAAGGTTTTTTCGTTAAACTATTTATTGGCACAATTACTCCATCATTAGTTGTAACGAATAACTGCAGTGGTGAACCGTAGATGGAGTGAGGTAAACCAACTATTTAAGTTCGTGCCTGTATAAAAAAGAACTCACATGTGCCTATACTGCTTAACGTTTATGCAGACCACATTCGCGGGTTTCAGGATTCTCCCACCACCAGCGACCTGCCCTGATGTCTTCACCATCCAATATTGCGCGTGTACATGGCTGACAACCAATACTGGGGAATCCCTTGTCGTGAAGTCTGTTGTATGGTACATTGTGTGCGTGAATGTAATCCCATACCTGGCTTTCACTCCAGTCAATGAGAGGACTTACTTTCAGTAATCCGTTATTGCTATCCCATTCAACCATCTTCATGTCTTTGCGGGTTGGTGCCTGACCTCGTCTAAGTCCACAAACCCAGGCATCAAGACCGGAAAATGCTCTTCCCAACGGTTCAACCTTCCTGATATTACAGCACAGTTTCCTGTTTTCAATACTGTCATAAAACAGATTGATGCCTTTTGAATTTACCATATCCTGCACTTTATCAGCTTCAGGAAAGAAAACGTTTATGTTGATGTTGTACTTCTTTACGGTCAAATCCAGAAGATCGTAAGTCTCAGGGAATAATCTGCCGGTATCAAGTGTGAAAACATAAGCATTATTATCTATTGAAGCCAACATACTCGTTATAACCTGGTCCTCCAAACCGAGGCTTGTTGAAAAACCCACCTTGCCTTTAAACGACTTGAACATGAAATTCAAAACTTCCTCAGCCGACATAGAGCTGAGCATTTCATTAAGTTCGTTTGCCTGACTTATTCCCTGTTCCATAACACCTTCAATTAATACACTATAATTCAACAAAGATAGGCAACAAACACAAAACTAGGATTAGACACTGCTTATTGTTTGTTAAATCATTTCATTGCTTCATAACAGATGAGGATAATTGAAGCCAACTGACAAGCCATAATTAGGTAACCGGTATTCAATGACCGTTAAACCATACTTTTTACACGATGATCCTAAAGAAGATTTAAAATTTGTAATTTCGTAAACCCTAAACATTCAGCTAAAATCCCACAAATGAGACTACATTTTATTGCTATAGGAGGCAGTGCAATGCATAATCTGGCCATTGCCCTTCATAATAAAGGATATAAGGTAACCGGATCAGATGATGAAATTTTCGAACCGGCACTTTCCCGTCTTAAAAAATGTGGCTTATTACCTGAAAAAATTGGATGGGATTCAGGAAATATAACCTCTGATCTTGATGCAGTTATCCTTGGAATGCATGCAAAGAATGATAATCCCGAACTCATTAAAGC
>JAEYXG010000364.1 GCA_023428585.1 Bacteroidota bacterium | reverse complement strand
AAAGCTCGTTATGAAGAAGCTAAGGTTGATGCAACTGAAAATCTGCCTCAGAAGTTTGTGGTTGAATCTGCCTATAAAGCTGAGAAAAAATCTTACCCTATTCGTTGGGTAATAGTGCTGGTTTCTGTAATTTCTTCATTATTAATTTCTATATTAGTTATTATCAGTATTGACAAATTAATATCAAAGGGACTTGTAAAAAAAAACTTCATGTCCTTCAAAAAGCAAGATACTTATTCAGAATGAACATAGTAAAGCCGAATATGGAAAATTATTTTAATAACTTAAGCCTGATGAAAATATTCCTGAAATGGAAATGGCATTTGCTGATTATTGCAATTATAGCAGCTTTGCTTGCTATGATATTTTCATCTCCTTTTTTCATAAAGCCAAGATTTAAATCTTATGCTTTGGTCTATCCTTCCAATATTGCGCCATATTCTGATGAGAGTGAATCAGAACAGATGCTGCAATGGTTGCAATCAAAGGACATCAAGGATAGTATCATCAAGAAGTATGACCTTGGAAGGCATTATAAAATTGATACCAGTTACAAGTACTACTATTCTACAATGATGTATCTCTATAATGAGAATGTAAAGATCAATAAAACACAATGGGAGTCAATTGAAATTGAAGTGACTGATCAGGATCCTGTCATTGCATACAACATGGTTAACTCGATTATGGATTTTTGTAATCAGAAGATTAGAAAAATCCATAAGGATAAATATAGTGAAGTAGTAAAAAGCTTGGATTGGACATTGAATGAAAAGAAGCAACAGCTAGATAGTGTTGAGACTGCTTTAGCCAGCCTACGTTCTGAATATGGTTTATTTGATTATGAAAGCCAAGCTCGGGAAATTACCCGAGGGTATTTAAAAACGTATGACGGTTCTGCAGGTTCCAGACCTTCACAGGATGTGACTACTCTAAAGACGAACTTCGAACAGAAAGCCGGTGAATTGGCTATACTGACACAAAGACGTGAAGACATAATGCATATTTATGCTGATTTTGAGCTGAAGTATGATATGGCTGTTTATGATGCTGAAAAGGAATTTACATTCCTTAATGTTATCACCAACCCTACGGTTGCTGATAAAAAATCTTACCCAATACGCTGGCTTATAGTGGTTTATTCAGTAGTTGCTGCATTGTTCTTTTCAGTTGTCGTGATTTCTGTAAAGGAAAATCGTAGAATTAATCAAGCCATAGCTGATCTTGCAAAATAGAATTTTTGAATTAACATCATAGAAGATAAAGGCTTGACAAAGACTAAAGTCAAATGGTTCTATTTATTGAGTGGTCTTTTTATACTGCTCAATTCACTTCTTATTGTTAAGGAGTATTACTGGGGTATTTTTATACCCGTGCTTATTATTGTTGGCTTAATGTATATATTTTGGCTTGATAAACTTCTTTTGTTCATTGTATTCCTAACTCCTTTAGCTATCAATATTGCAGATAAGGAAATGGGAATTGGCATTTCAATTCCATCGGAGCCATTGCTGGTTGGCGTTTTACTCTTATTCTTCTTAAAGACAATTTTTAATGGGAATTTTGATAAGAAAATATTGACGCATCCTGTTTCATGGACAGTCTACCTTAGCTTGTTCTGGATTTTAATCACTAGTATTACCAGTGAATTGCCCCTGGTCTCGTTTAAATTTCTTCTTGCTCGCCTATGGTTTGTTGTACCTTTCTATTTTCTAGGTATCGCACTTTTCAAAAATGCAAAAAATATACCTCTTTTTAATTGGCTCTATGTCGTTGCATTAGCCATGGTAATCATTTATACTACCTATCAGCATAGTATATATGGCTTTGCAGAAGAACAGGGGCATTGGGTGATGAAGCCATTCTATAACGATCATACTGCATATGGTGGTATACTTGCTTTCTTTGTTCCGGTTTTTCTAGGTTATGCATTCAATAAGAAAAGATCACGAACATACAGGTTGTATGCAGGAATCTTAGCTGCTGTATTGTTAATTGCACTTTTCCTTTCATACAGTCGTGCAGCTTGGGTAAGTATAGCTGCTATTGTCGTGATTGCCTTATTGATTGTATTCAGGATCAAACTGAGGTGGATACTTACAGTGACAACTGTTTTGATCACTGCCTTTTTTATGTTTCAGCATGAAATTCTGTATGTACTGGAAAAGAATAAACAAGACTCCTCTGAGAACTTCATTGAGCATATTCAATCAATTTACAACATTTCCTCCGATGCATCGAATTTAGAGCGAATTAATAGATGGCAATCAGCATTCAGAATGTTTAATGAACGGCCTGTCTTTGGATGGGGACCAGGAACATATCAATTTGTATATGCTCCTTTTCAGCGCTCACAGGAACGTACAATCATAAGCACCAATGCCGGTGATCTTGGTAATGCGCATAGTGAATATATTGGCCCATTATCTGAACAAGGGTTCCCGGGAGTATTGATAATTCTGGCAATGATGTCCACAATATTGTATACTGGCATTAAGGTCTACAGAAATGCTAAGGATAAGCAAGTCAAGCTATTCAGCTTATTATCGGTGCTTTCCTTATGTACTTATTTTGTGCATGGATTGCTGAATAATTTTCTGGATACCGATAAGGCATCTGTACCTTTCTGGGGCTTCTTTGCAATGATTGTTGCAATGGACATATACCATAAAGAAACGGATGACATTAATGCTCCTAAGGATATAAAGGCTTTGCCTGACGAAGTCAACTAGATTTAGAGATTGTATTTAAATCTAGCTTAATCGGGAAATATTAGAAATTATTCCACTCTCTTTAACAATGAATTCTGTTATAAGAAAACAATGTCCTTTCTGCATATTACTAGCAGGAATATGCGGTGATATTTTTATCAGGAATAATAGCTTCACAGATTAGAAAACCTTGAAATAGTTAAACTTTAGGAAGTATATGCCTTAACTGTTCAAGCACAGAGGGCAGCATTCTAAGAGCTGCCAATTCTCTCCATTTTTTACGTGCTTCTTCTACGGGAACTCCAAAGTATGTCTTGCCTCCTGCAATACTTTTATCAACACCTGAAGTGGCAAGGATAATGGCGCCTTTCCCAATAATGAGGTCTTTATTTATGACCACTCTACCCCATAGAATTACATCATCTTCAATTCGTGTTACACCAGCTATGGCACAATGAGCACCGATAAGACAGTGGTTGCCGATATAAGTGTCATGGCCAACCTGTACGTGATTGTCGAATTTAGTATCATAGCCAATGAAGGTATCGCCTGACACCCCCTTATCAATAGCACAAAGGGCACCTATTTCAACATTATCACTGATTACAACCCTGCCACATGATTCAAATTTCCTGAATCCTTCCGGTTTACGCTGGAAGTAATATGCATCAGCTCCAATTACACTACCTGAGTGAATTATTACATTATCACCAATTACAGTATGATCGTAAATACTAACATTGGAATGTATGATACAGTTTTTTCCTATTGTAACATGATTTCCTATAAATGAATTTGGCTGAATTATTGTTCCATCCCCAATTCTGGCTGATGCTGCTATTGAGGCATTCGCAGGCTCAAAAGGCTTAAACTTCCTAACCAACTTTACATAGGCTGCGAAGGGATCTTTATGCAATAACAGAACTTTATCATCAGGACAATCAACAAGATTATTGATGAGGATATAGGTAGCCTTAGAATTCACAGCTTTAGAGTAGTACTTGGGGTGATCAACAAAAGTAAGATCGCCTTTACGAACCATATGAATCTCATTCAAACCGGTAATCTGAAGATTGGTATCCGAGGTGGTAACAGATCCAGTAATTTCAGTAATATCTTTCAAACTAACCGATGGTTGCAGGTCCATATTATTTGACTCCTATGAAAAACCGGGGAAAAACCCCGGTTTTGAATTCTATTAAATTATGATTTAACTCTTTCAGAATAATCACCGGTTCGTGTATCGACTCTAATACGCTCACCTTCTCCAATAAACAATGGCACATTCACAGAGGCACCTGTATCAACAGTAGCAGGTTTCAGTGCATTGTTTGCGGTATCTCCCCTAAGGCCGGGTTCAGTATATGTTACAGTTAATTCTACAAAGGGAGGAAGATCACAACTTAAAGGAGTCTCTGTTTCAGCATGAAATAAGATTTCAACACCTTGTCCTTCTTTCAGGAATTGAGGTGCATTGATGATAGTCTCTTCAATGGAAACCTGATCATAGGTTTCACTGTGCATGAAATTATATCCATTATCATCTTTATATAAAAATTGATATGGACGACGTTCAACACGTGCAACATCGATTCTGACACCGGCATTGAAAGTATTCGGGATAACCTTTCCTGTTTTGAGGTTTCTTAATTTTGTTCTTACGAATGCTCCTCCTTTTCCGGGCTTTACATGCTGGAATTCTACCACAGCGTAAAGTTCACCATTAAATTCAAGACAGAGGCCATTTCTAAAATCAGCGGTAGTTGCCATATAATTCTACTAGTTTTTTGCGGTGCAAAATTAATAATTTATTATTAATCAGCAACACTATCAAATGATTATACAAAAAATGAGTTTAAGCAATCAGAATAAAAGTAATGAAACATCTGTTTCTGGTATACTTTTATAATGTAACAGATCAATAATCTGATTGCAGAAATTGTATTCATGCTCTATTGAATTTGAGCTTACCACTATAGTCCTGTCACTTTTATATCGTGAAACAAGGTCAATGTACCAGTCAATGCCCGCTTGATCAAGATTTGATGTTGGCTCATCAAGTAACAAAACCGGGGTATCACTTAAAATTGCAAGTGCAAGTTTTACACGCTGTTTCATTCCGGATGAGAAATTGCGGATAAGTTTTCCGGAATTATTTTCAAGCATACAGATTCTGGCAACATCTTTGGCTGATAGGTTATTGTATAGTGGTTTCAAGCGTCGGTGGAAATCGATTACTTCAACCAGCGTAAATTCTTCAATAAGTTCTATATATGGCGCACTAATTGACATGAGCCTAAATGCATCTTCAGCATTTATATTAGTATCATTATCTTCATAGGATATTTCACCAAGGGTCGGTGTTATTGAGGATAAGATTATTTGAAGAAGTGTTGACTTTCCCGATCCATTGGAACCTAGAATGGCTGTTGGCTTGTCGGGCGATAAATCAAATGAAAGCTTGGAAAAGATCCAATCTGAATTATATTGTTTTGCTATGTCTTTTAAGGCGATTTTGACCATCTAAGATATATTGCATAAAAAAGCATCCAATTTTTAAGATTTGGAGGTTATTTTTATTTGTGCAGGATTGTTAGATTTGTTTGGCATAACCTTTCATAATACCGCGACTGGATTTAGAGATAAAAGTTATGATTTCATCTCTCTCAGATGTGGCTGGAAGATTTGCTTCAATATATTCCAATGCTTGTGACACGTTATTGCCCTTCAGATAGATATAACGGTATATATCCTGAATTTCATTGATTTTATCAGAGGTAAATCCTCTACGTCTAAGGCCTATTGAATTGACACCTACGTACGACAGTGGCTCGCGTGCTGCTTTTGTAAACGGAGGAACATCCTTTCTTACAAGAGAACCACCGGAGATCATTACATGTGCCCCAATATTGACAAACTGATGA
>JAEYXG010000301.1 GCA_023428585.1 Bacteroidota bacterium | reverse complement strand
GCCCAGGATTGGTCGCTGAGATACCCCTTGGTTGATGGCCAGGGTAACTTTGGTTCAATTGACGGCGACAGTGCTGCAGCAATGAGGTACACTGAAGCCCGACTTCAGAAAATAGCCGAAGAAATGTTGGCGGATATCAACAAGGAAACCGTTGATTTTCAGTTGAATTTTGATGATACTCTGGAAGAACCCACGGTTTTGCCAGCCAAGATCCCTCAATTGCTTATTAATGGCGCATCAGGTATTGCCGTAGGTATGGCTACCAACATGCCCCCTCATAATATTAGTGAAGTAATTGACGGAATTGTAGCCTATATTGAAAATCATGATATTACCATTCCTGAACTCATGAAGTTCATCAAGGCCCCTGATTTCCCAACTGGTGGTATAATTTATGGTTATGATGGTGTTAAAGATGCCTACGAAACCGGTAGGGGCAGAATTGTTATGCGGGCTGAAACAAAAGTTGAATCAGACCAGCATGGCCGTGAAAGTATCATTGTAACTTCTATTCCATATCAGGTTAACAAATCTGATATGATTAAAAAGACTGCCGATCTTGTCAATGATAAAAAGATTGATGGAATATCTGATATCAGGGACGAATCGGATAGAACCGGCATGCGTATAGTATATGAGCTTAAAAAAGATGCCATTACAAATGTTGTTCTCAACAAATTATTTCAATATACACAGCTCCAGACTTCCTTTAGCGTTAATAACATCTGCCTTGTAAAAGGTAGGCCTATGTTGCTTAATCTGAAGCAATTAATTCATTATTTTGTTGAGCACAGGCATGAAGTAGTTATAAGGAGAACACAATTTGACCTTAGAGAGGCTGAGAAAAGAGCTCATGTACTTGAAGGATTGCTGATTGCACTTGATAACCTGGATGCCGTTATTTCACTGATCAGGGCATCGAAAACCCCTGAAGAGGCCCGAAACGGCTTAATAGAATCCTTTAATTTGTCAGAAATTCAGGCTAGGGCAATTCTTGATATGCGCCTTCAACGGCTCACCGGTCTGGAACGTGAGAAAATTAAAGAAGAGTACCAGGAACTGCTGAAAATGATTGATTACTATAAGTCAGTCCTGGCAGATGAAAATCTTAGGATGGAGATTATCAAAAAAGAAATCCTGGAGATTAAAGCCAACTATGGTGATGAGGCTAGAACCCAAATAGTTTACTCTCCGAATGATTTCAGAATTGAAGACACCATCGCCGATGAGGATGTTGTTATTACTATATCTCACATGGGTTATATCAAGAGAACCCCGCTAAGTGAATATCGCAGGCAAAATAGGGGAGGGCGCGGCGCCAAAGGCTCTGATATTAGAGATGAAGACTTCCTGGAATACCTTTACATAGCATCCATGCATAATTATATGCTGTTCTTTACCGAAAAAGGAAAGGCATTCTGGCTGCGGGTGTACGAAATTCCGGAAGGTACCAAACAATCAAAAGGCAGAGCAATCCAGAATCTCATAAATATTGAACCCTCTGATAAAGTAAGGGCATTTATCAACTTGAAAAGCATTAAAGATGAATCATATATCAATGATAACTATATTATTCTCTGCACCAGAAAGGGTGTAATTAAAAAGACCTCACTTGAAGCATATTCACGACCAAGACAAAATGGAATAAATGCCATTACTATCAGAGAAGATGACCAATTATTGGAAGCCCGCCTTACCAATGGTAAGAATGAAGTGATAATGGCACTCAAATCAGGCAGAGCCATCAGATTCAATGAAGCTGATGTACGTCCCATGGGCCGTAATGCTTCAGGAGTGAGAGGTATTACACTCAGCAACAATTCTGATGAAGTTGTTGGTATGATTTGCATGGAGAATAACAGCTTTGAAATTCTTGTTGTTTCAGAAAACGGATATGGTAAACGATCAAGGCTTGAAGATTACCGAATCACCAAAAGAGGCGGTAAAGGTGTTAAAACAATAAATATAACGGAGAAAACAGGAAAACTTATTTCCATAGATTCAGTAACTGACAATGATGATTTAATGATAATCAACCGTTCAGGATTAATTATCCGACTGGCAGTGGTTGACCTTAGGGTAATGGGTAGGGCTACACAAGGGGTAAGGCTGATTAATTTACGCGATAATGACTCTATTGCCGCAGTTACAAAAGTGGAAGTTGATCCTTCAGAACAGGAAGCAATGGATGCTGAAAATGAAGACAATGGAACCATTGTAGATGTGGCAAATGAGTTTGATACACTTCCGGTTGAGGATGATGCTGACCAGGATGACAAACCTGAATCAAACCAACAAGAAGATGATGAACCTGAGGAAGAAGATGTTCAGGATTAAAGCAAATATTTGTAAGTTCATTGATCAGAATAATGAATAATCATTCTGATTTCAAATATTTTGGCAGGGAAATTGTAATAGAGAAATAAACATCATAATTTTGTACCCCTCATTTTGAGGCAAAACCATAGAAACAACAACAATGAAAAAACTGACCGTATTCTTTATTCTACTGTTTGCAATAGGAGCCGCTTCCGCTCAGAAAGCTGCTAGAACTGATGCATTCAATTATCTCCGCAAAGGACAGCTTGACAAAGCGTTAAAGAGTATTGAGCCTACTATTGCAGATGCAACAACCATGAATGATCCGAAGACCTGGTTTTATAGAGGCAATATTTACCTGCAAATTCACATGAGTGATAAGCCCGAATACAAGAGCCTTGATCCCGATGCACTCAATAAAGCATATCAATCATACCAGGAAATGTTGAAGATTGACACCAAGAAAGAATATTACACTGAAGTTATTCAGAATCTTCTGGTAATCAGCGAACAGTTGTATAACCAAGGTGTTGAAGAATTTAAGAATACCAACTACAGCAAAGCACTCGAATATTTTGAAGGAGCAGCTGATGTTTCTATTTCTTATGGTAGTGTGGATACATTAGCCATCTTTAATGCAGGTCTCTCTGCTGAAAATGCTGCAAATTATCCTAAAGCCATTAAACATTACAATCAAATTATTGAGCTAAACTACCCTCAGCCATTGATTTACAGTTCTTTATCAAATATTTATTTAACTGAAAAAGATACTATCAAGGCATTTGAAGTCATAAAACAAGGTAGAGTTAAATACCCTGAAGATTTTGCACTCCTGATCACTGAAACAAATTTGTATTTAACTTCTGGCAAAACCGAGGAAGCAATGGCTAACCTGCAGGAAGCAGTTAAAACTGATCCATTGAATCCTACAATTCATTATGCCGTAGGAGCATCATACGACCAGATGGGTAATAAAGGAGAAGCAGAAAAGGCTTATTTAAAAGCTATAGAGCTTAAACCTGATTATTTTGAAGCCAACTATAACCTTGGTGCATTATATGTAAACCAGGCCGCTGAAATTCAAAATGAAGCCAATAAACTTAAACTGAACGATCCAAATTACGATGTAATGAAAAAAGAAGCTGACGGAATTCTACAGAAATCCTTGCCATTCTTGGAAACAGCAACATCCATTGATCCATCAGATAAAAGTACATTGCTTGCACTTAAAGAAATCTATACACGTTTGGGAATGTACGACAAATTAAAGGATGTCAATTCCAAACTGCAGGATATGTAATTCTTCTATGTAATTCAATTGAAAAGAAAGCCGATTATTAACGGCTTTCTTTTTTATCCCCTTTATGTGTATAATTAGCATTATGTCAAATAGTGGAACCATAAGCTACCCTCTCTTCTCATTCTATTTACTTCCCTGGTAGTTGTGCTGCATTCCTTTTTATCCTCATTTATGCTAACTTTTGACTAAACAATAAAAGATTTTTATTTCTCGTTAAGGAAACTTTTCATGTTGACGTATCTTTATATCAAATTTGATATGCTGTTTATATTCTAGCGTAGATTGTGAACTGTTTTTAACTTTGTTTGTTTGGCATCCATTAAAATACAATTAATGAAAAAAACTATTCCAGGTATTGTTGAAAAGGATCCTTGGCTCGCTCCTGCCACTGATCATGTCATTAATCGTATTGAACGATATTATGAGCGTTTGAATGAAATTAAACGCCTATTCTCTTCACTTGGCGAGTTCGCAGATGCTTATCACTATTTTGGGATAAACTTTGATAATAGAGAAAACGGCTGGTATTACCGGGAATGGGCACCAGAAGCCCATGCCCTATTTTTAACAGGCGATTTTAATAATTGGGATAACAGATCTCACCCACTCCATAAGAATGAACTTGGCATATGGGAAATATTCCTTAATTATGATGAATACAAGAAAACATTTACACATGGCAGTAAAGTAAAAGTATGGGTGGATTCTGCCAATGGATTTTTACCGCGAATACCTGCTTATATTACCAAAGTTGTTCAGGACGAGGATACTAAAAATTATTCCGGCCAACTCTGGTTTAACGAGTTCCCCTGGAATGCTCCTGCTGATAAACATATTCCTGATAAAAACCTCTATATTTATGAGTGCCATGTGGGTATGGCACAGGAGAAAGAAGGTGTTGGCTCCTACAGAGAGTTTGCTGACAATATATTACCATGGATTAAAGAGCTGGGATATAATGCAATACAAGTTATGGCTATTCAAGAGCACCCATATTATGGGTCTTTTGGTTACCATGTTTCAAATTTCTTTGCTCCCTCCTCCCGTTTTGGAGACCCTGAAGATCTGAAGTATCTTGTTCAGACGGCCCATGATTTGGGAATTTCCGTTATTATGGATATAGTCCATTCGCATACTGTTAAAAATATTCTTGAGGGTCTGAACGAATTTGATGGTTCTGATCATCAATATTTCCACTCTGGTGAAAGAGGTATTCATCCGCAATGGGATTCAATGCTTTTTGATTATGGAAAGCTTGAAGTTATTCAATTCCTTCTATCCAATGTTAAATATTGGATTACTGAATTCAAATTTGATGGATTCAGGTTTGATGGTGTTGGTTCAATGATGTATTTTCACCATGGCAACGCTCCCATTAACGGACCGCTGGATTACTTTATCAATGGCGTTGAATGGGATGCCATCACATATCTGCAGTTGGCAAATCAGCTGATCCATGAATTAAATCCCAATGCTATCGTTATTGCGGAAGATGTAACCGGTATGCCCGGCCTGACATCAGACATCAATGAAGGTGGAATGGGCTTTGATTATCGACTGGGAATGGGTATTCCCGATTTCTGGATTAAATTACTAAAGGAATCTAGAGATGAGGATTGGAATATTAGCGAAATGTGGCATGTGCTTAACAACCGTTTGCCGGGTGTAAAAACTGTTGCATATGCCGAATCGCATGATCAGGCATTGGTTGGTGATAAAACACTGGCTTTCTGGTTGATGGATAAATATATGTATTGGAATATGGTGAAGGATGATACCAATATAGTAATTGACCGCGGAATAGCATTGCATAAATTACTAAGGTTCTTTACTTTATCATTGGGTGGTCAAGCATATCTACACTTTATGGGTAATGAATTTGGTCACCCTGAATGGATAGATTTCCCGCGCGAAGGCAATAATTGGAGTTATCTCTATGCCCGCCGCCAGTGGTCATTGAAGGACAATGAGAAATTAAAATATCATTATCTCTCTGATTTTGACAAGGCAATGATTCACATTGCAAAACAAAAGGCAATTTTAGATTATGAATTTGCAAGCTTGTTAAATTTGGATGAGACAAATAAAACGGTCATCTTCAGTAAGAATAACCTGATTTTTCTTTTCAATTTTCACCCTTTTAATAGCATTCCGGGTTATTGTTTCAGTGTACCTGAACCAGGAGCCTACAAAGTTGTTCTTTGTTCTGATAATTTAAAATTTGGTGGTCACAATAGGTTGGATGA
The DNA here is from genome assembly GCA_023428585.1 of Bacteroidota bacterium. Lineage (GTDB taxonomy): Bacteria > Bacteroidota > Bacteroidia > Bacteroidales > Lentimicrobiaceae > Lentimicrobium. Next base: position 609 of record JAEYXG010000301.1, on the reverse strand, counting down.
AGACCTTGAATATTTATCGGTTTATGACGAGGAAAGCAAGACGCACAAGCTGCGAATATATCTAACTAACAGAACTGCAATACTTTTAGAGAATGCGAGCAGTAAAACTTAAAAATCTTTAGTTTTTTTAACATATTTGGCTATTAGTTGTAAATTTTCTGTCATAATATTGCAAACCTGAAAATAAATACATTTATGGAACGTAAGCGACTGGTTATCAGTTATAATAATGCCTCACCTGAGGTTATGGAGGCAATCCGTAATAAATATCCCCTTGGTTATGCAAATCATGTTATTAAAGTGAAAACCCAGGGTGAGGATTTCTTTTATGCGATAACTGTTGATACCGAAACAGCCAGCTATCTGATAAAAGTGCCTGTAAAGATTGATACTAAAGGTCTCAATGAAGATGAGGCATTGGATGAATTGAATGATGAGAAGGAATCAGAAGATGCTATTCCTGACAATGATGCCGCTGAGATTGAAGAATAAACCATCTTACCGGGATGAGAACTATGAAAATTAGTTACTTAAACCCCTGTAGAGCTATTTCCTTTTGAAGCTTTTTGATAATCTTATTGCCAATACTCTTAAACCCTGGTGTAGAAT
>JAEYXG010000177.1 GCA_023428585.1 Bacteroidota bacterium | reverse complement strand
TCTCAGGGGTGGGATCAGGCCTGCCATATCCTTGATGGATATCATGTCAGCACCCATCTCTTGTAGTTTGAGCGCCTTTTGCAGATAGTAATCATCGGTAAAAATACGGGCATTCAATGACTTGCCTTGTAAGGCTGCCTTAATCTTATTTTTTGTCGAGAAGTGCGGGTCAACAGTGTAACATACTGCACAATCTGCAATGCCTCCATTCTCTTTAACTGATTTTATGGTGCTTTTTACATTGTCAGTATCATTCAAGGCATCAAAGATACGCATGATGGAAATTCCGGCCTGAATAGCATTCCGGTTGAAACCATCAATAACATCATCAGGATATGGATTGTAACCGAAGACATTTCTTCCTCTAGAAAGGGCTGTTAGTTTTGATGAATCTCCAATTATTTCTTTTATGCTTGTTAATCTTGTCCAGGGGTTTTCATTAAGATACCTCATGATGGAGTCAGGTACTGCACCTCCCCATACCTCCATTGCATAGAAACCCGCTTCCTTATATAATGGCAATACTCTGTCAACCTGTGCCTGAGTCATACGGGTGGCAAATAACGACTGTTGCCCATCCCGTAAGGTTAAATCCCTGATCAGTAACTTCTTATTCATATTCAAAATTCTGTATTTGTAGTAAAAGTATTATTATTGATGGAAGTGTGGCATTTTTCATGCTGCTGCAAAGGTAATAAGATATTAATCAACTAAATAGGTTAACGTTATAATATTTTTTCAAAGGCTATATATACAGATATCTGCATGTATCGCATAACATAAAAAATGATAAGTGGAATGTACAATTTTACTTTTCTTTTTCAGATAGAAGAATGCGTTTCAAGGTACTTGTCCTTCTGTTAAAAACAGGTTGAATGGAGTATTGACATCATGAACAATGCATAAAGAAAGAGGCGCCTGTCAAGGCGCCTCTTTCTTTATTATGCCTGGGATTATCGGCAAATTAAATGTTGTAATGCTTATTACAATTCCTTTTCTACAACCTGAAGTACTTCTTTAGTGGCGACATCGTATACGAATGCAACAATTGTGCAGTTATCAGCATTAAAGGCCTGATTCACTGAGTAACTAAAGGTCTTTTTCAATGTATTGGGATTAGTAATACCTGCTTTGGCAACCTCTACTCCCCATGTGCCGGTAAGGGCATCACGCAGTATGTGATTGTGAACATAGTCGTATATTATAGGTGTTACCCCAACTTCTGCATTGTTGTTTTTCTGAGGTGATACAATTCCACTTTCGGTAAGAACAACTATGAGATTAAGGTCCTTATCAATGGGTTTTACAAATTCAACCGTGATTTCACTGTTCAGCAACCGACTTTCAGTATTGTAATCATTATTGATTTTCAGGTCAACTGTAACTATTGTATCAGCCAGAGCACTCAACACTTCAGTACTCCAGGCTGGGGGTGACAGAATATGTTCAGAGGTTGTAAAGTACTTTCGGTTTACCAAACCATTAGGATTGCCCACATTTGAAATGCCGAAGAAGGCATCCCATGCATCACCGGCATCGGTGGTATAATCGGCGGTAAAGTCACCTGCAGGAGTAGCTTTAGCAAACCAACCGGCATGTACAGCGATCACAACCAACTTATCACCTTTTAGATTTTTCAGATCATGTGCTATCAATGCAGCTTCAGGGCAATTAACACATTGATGACCTGTGTAATCTTCCAGCAGCACACGCTTAGTGTGACTGGTCTGGATAGTAGTATCAACAGTGATTTTCTCGGTGAAGGGCTCTTCAATCTTGTCGCACGATACCATCAGGGCACCGGCAGCTGCCATTGATAAACTATATTGGAGAATTCTTTTAAAGATCATGTTCTTTGGATTAAGGTTAAAGTCTCAATTTATTCTTGTAAACATTAGAAACTACTGGTAAGTGTTATGAGTAATCCATTGGAAGCAGGCACAGTACGACAGACACCTCCCACACAAATGATTCCTTCACGTTGTTTACCGTAGCTTACTGACAAGCGGTTGGAGTCCTGCGTATAGCCTAATGCAACCGTTGGATAATGGAAGCGTCGGTCTTTATCGTCGTTGCCGTAGTTATACTGATCAATGAAAGTCATAAACCACCTTGGAGCAAAGGTAAACTCCAGCATTGCCTGAGCCCAATTGCCTTCGTCCTGCTTGGTTGAAAGATGCTGCAATTCAGCCTTCAGGGCATTTCTGGTGTTGAACTTGTATGTTGCATCAGCAATAAAAATGTTTGCCTTTACATCAGGTTCATCATGTGCTTCAATAACCTTCATGTTATAAACCAGGTTAACCCATGATATCAGTGCCTTAAACTTGTTATTGAACTTATGTTGAATCTCTATATTAAAGTCCTGGAAGTAAAGCTCATCACCTATTGCAAAGTAATTGGTTTTATATCCAAGGGTGCCACTTTTACCCAATGGGGTCAAGTTATCCAATGAATCACGGTCGAGTGAATTGACCCTAGAGAAATTGAGGGCGATGTCAGTACCATATTTCCCTCCCAGGATGGTTCCCTTTTTGAGTTTGTAGTTGATTTGCCCCTGAAGTGCAAACTCACCATTTGGCTGTGTGGCATAGGGATACATAGCCGAAAGTGTGTAGGCATGCTGACGGGTTAAAGCGGGCAGATAGTTGATATCAAGCACGCTGCCTTTCTCTGTCCTCTTTGATTTGAAGCTCATATTGTCAGTTACCTTCCCCGACAGTATGATGCCAAATCCTTTACGGGAATAGGAAGCCTGAAGCAAAGTAGAGGCCCCGGCCTTATAGATGAAGTTGTTGACAGCTGAAGGGTCATTATACTTATAAGCATATTCTCCATCAAGGATAAAGCCTTTATGATTAAGGTTAAAACGACCTGATATAGCGGCTACATTTTCTGGTAAGATGAGTATTTCATTGCCATTGACCAGAATGTCGGCTTCTGGTTCAAACTTGCTCACGAAACTACCACCAAGTGTTAATCGGGGCAAATTCTCAGAAGTATTATTGAAGATATCATTCAAGGCGAACTCGCCATCCAGACCCCGAACCATACCCGGTCCCTGCTCCCAGAAGAAGCGTTGTGTTCCAATCAACCCTTTAAGCACAATACCCTGGTAGGGTTTGAAAACTATTCGGGCACCCTTGATTGCATTATCATAGCCCAGATTGCGTTCTTCATAGCTACGAAGAGTCATTCCACTGCCAAATTGTTCATAGAAATGCCCAACAGTGATTCCAAAGCTTTCTTTTTCCCATGAAGCGAACCAGTAGGGGACACCGGTACCCTTATACCTTTTATCGTATCCCAGTATGGGGTTTATATATGACTCAAACCGTATGCCGGCATTAAAGTTTCCCTGAGTATAGAGCAGGTTTGCAAATGCATTCATCAGCATTTTTTCACTAACATCTTCAGCACCAATAGCCGAATCGGCTTTATATATCTGTGCATCAAGCTGAAAATTACCAGATATCTTGCCTTGCAACAGATCCTGAGCTTGTAGTGATCCGGCTGATATCAGAACCAAAATAGAAATAACTGCGTATAGTTTTCTCATCTTAAATAATTACTACCGTGAAAAAAATGAATATAAAAAATTAAGGGCTAACCAATACCCGAAGGCTGAAACCCTAATATACAGGCAAATGAAAATTAATTGATGGGCTGGCCGGCATTGAGTTTTCTAACCATTTCAATGAGTTCCAACTCACTGCCTTCACTGAATGAAGTATGCTGCCATACAATTTCACCATTACCGTTGATCAGGAAGGTATGTGGAATCATATTTACGTTCATGGCCCTCTTGAAATCGCCATTCACGTCAAGCAACACTTCATATTCCCATCCTTTGGCATTTACAGTAGGACCAACCTTTGCTGAAGAGCGGGCATCGTCAATGGAAACGGCAACAAGTTTTACTCCGGTTTCCGTGGTCCAATCATCGTATATGTCAGCAATGGTAGTAAGTTCATTAATACATGGCTTGCACCACAATGCCCAGAAACTAACAATCATTGGTTTCCCATCATTGTTAAGTTCAGCAGTATTAATGGTTTGTCCTGCAAGGTTCTTCACAGAGAAAGAGCGGAGTTTTTTAAGATTGGATTCAGATTCCTGAGCTGACGCAACACCAAAGGTTAAAGCTATCAGGACAAGCAGCAATGATAATTGTTTCATGACAGAGTATTAGTTTTAGCAGTGATACTTTTAATAAATTCGGTTTCTATACTTAAAGGTCAATATTTATGCCAAAGATTAAGGGTTCTCCCAAAAACTCGTAAATGTTGATACTCATCTCTGGAAATCGTGCGCTAATTTATAAATACTTCCAATACTTTAGCAGAACCAGAAGGTATTAAGTCAATTCTATCTATAACTGCTGGAATTAAGACTACTTCGCCCTTGGAAAGGCTTACCTGCTTCTCTTCATTTCCATCATGCACAAGTGTAAGACTTCCTTCAACACATATATAGATAACAAACGAGTCAAGTTCAGTATAATCCTTTGCCAGGGCCTTATCAAGAACTATTATGTTAGTGGTGAAATATGGAGAGGTTACCACATTGGATGAGGCATTCTTGACTTCCTTGTAATCCGACTTGTAGTCATCGTATGCTTTGAAGTCGATGGCTTCCAGCGCTTCTTCAGTATGCAGCTCTCGTGCCTGCCCTTTGCTATCCACCCTGTCCCAGTCGTAAATGCGGTAGGTGGTATCACTGGTCTGTTGAATTTCGGCAAGCAGTATGCCCGGTCCTAAGGCATGAACACGACCGGCGGGCATATAGAAAGCATCACCTGCCTGAACCTTCTCAAAGTTTAGTAATTTAGTTAGCTTATTATTCTCCAGATGGTTTAGATATTCTTCTTTTGTAGTGTCTTTTGCAAAACCTGAAATAAGTTCAGCATCTTTATCAGCTGATAGGATATACCACATTTCAGTTTTTCCGTTGCCTATTCCCCTTTTGGCAGCCAATGCATCATCGGGATGTACTTGAATGGAGAGGTAATCGGCAGCATCAATAAACTTTATGAGTAGGGGAAACTCTAAACCGTAACGGTTAAACTGTTCATCACCAACCAACTCGCCCATATAAATTTCAACAAGTTCATTGAGCTCATTTCCTTCAAGGAAACCATTGGACACTATTGACGGATTATCTTCCACACCTGATATCATCCAGGCTTCACCACAATTTGGAAGTGGGGAGTAATCAATACCAAGGTCTTCTTTCATTTTAGTGCCACCCCAAATCTTATCTTTCAATACAGGGCTGAATTTCAGTGGATAGAGCTTGTGTTCCATTATTCTGATATATTGTTTTTGTAATGGGCGATAAAATTACAATAATAATAGATTAACAATCAACCACTAAGCAATTTTAATAACAAGCCGTTGGGTGATTGAATTAAATGTAAATCTGCGCTGGAATTTAAATACAGACTGCTTATATCCCCACTTTGCTGAAAGATAGGTAAATAGATGAATGTGTTGGAAGATCAATACAGCCCCCGGAAGTACAATTTTATCTTTAACTAAGCAAAGTTATTAACAAACAGGGCTGTTTCTGTGTTAATAATCAAACAGATGCACATTAGAACCTTTATCTTGGATAATAAGTTTGGTTAGAGGTAAATATATTGACCAATGAAAATTTTTGCCATAAGGCAGATAATAGATGAGCAAACACTCTTTGTAAAATGAAAAATGACCAGATGTTTATTCTCCTCGCTGAAGACGATGAGGATGACCGACAATTTTTCAGGGAGGCCATTGAGCGGATGAATCTGAGTACAAAACTCACGATGGTTACTGATGGTGTATACCTCATTGATTATTTGAGGAATAATCCTGATAATATTCCTCATCTGTTATTCCTTGATTTGAATATGCCACGGAAAGATGGATTTGAATGCTTGCGTGAAATAAGGAATGAGCTGAAGTTGATTGAACTGCCCATAGCCATTTACTCTACCTCCAATGCATCAATGGATATGGAAGAAGCCTTTAGGCTGGGTGCCAATATTTACATACGTAAGCCTTCCAGCTTTGATATGCTGAATAAAATTGTAACCAAAGTGATTTCCATTAACTGGCATTATCATAACAACGGCTTAAATATCAAGAATTTCGTGCTAGCAGTCTGAAACATTAGCATGTATCAACATTTCCTAATCTTGTTTGTGAATTTAACCGTTGAATTCCTGCTCCTTATTTCTAATAGCGAGGGTTGCTTGTTCATTTGCAATTCAATGATTCAATAAACGGCTCTTTTCCATTGCACAGATATAAAAGTTTGTTTTTGTCGTAGGATGATAAGGAGGGCTAAATTTTATTTATTTTCGCTTGTCCTTAATTCATTCACTAACAAATACAACCAACCATTGAAAAAGAGAACCTACCCACTGTTGTGTGTTATCGTTACCATATTGATAACCAGTCTGTCAATGATAAATACCCAGGTATATGGACAGAAGAAGAAAAACACAGAGAAGGCTGACACTCTTAAGAGTAGTGCATTCAGCGGTTTGAAATTCAGGTCTATAGGACCGGCATTTTGTTCCGGTCGGGTTGCTGATTTTGCGGTTAACCCTGAAAAGCCTCAGGAGTATTATGTAGCTGTAGCATCGGGTCATATATGGAAGACTACCAATACCGGTATCACTTGGGAGCCTGTATTTGATAACTACGGTTCTTATTCCATTGCCTGTGTTGTGCTTGACCCCTCCAACTCTAATGTAGTCTGGACAGGTACCGGTGAGAACAACCATCAACGGGCTTTGGGTTATGGTGATGGCGTTTATAAGAGTATAGATGGAGGCAAGAGTTGGAAGAACATGGGGCTAAAGGATTCCCGTCAGATAGGAATGATTGCCATTGATCCACGTAATACTGATGTGGTGTATGTCGCTGCCGAAGGCTCTGTATGGGGGCCCGGAGGTGAAAGAGGGCTCTACAAAACTACTGATGGAGGAAAAAACTGGAATAAAATATTGAATATCAGCGACAATACAGGAGTCAACAACATTATTATGGATCCCCGGAATCCCGATGTACTATATGCAACCAGTGAGCAGCGTCGTAGACATGTACATACCAAAATAGGCGGAGGTCCGGAAACGGCCATTTATAAATCAACCAATGCCGGTGCTTCATGGGATAAACTTACCTCCGGACTGCCCGGTGAAGATATGGGGGGAATAGGATTGGCGATTTCACCGGTGAACCCCGATTACTTATATGCTATCATAGAAGCTGCAAATGACGCTAGTGGATTCTACAGAAGTACCAATAGGGGAGCTACCTGGAGTAAAATGAGCGATCACTCTGCTCAAGGCCAATATTACAACGAAATATATTGTGATCCCGTTGATGTTGATGTGGTTTATTCCATGGAGACCGTTTCACAGGTTACCAACGACGGAGGCAAAACATGGAAAAGCCTTGGCAGAAAAGCCCGTCATGTTGATGATCATGCCATATGGATTGACCCTGGTAATACCAAGCACTTCCTGATAGGTGGTGATGGTGGTATCTATGAAACATGGGACGGTGGCGCTGAGTATGAGTTTAAAGCCAACCTGCCGGTTACCCAGTTCTATCGTGTAAATGTCGACAATAGCGAGCCTTTCTACTATGTTTATGGTGGTACCCAGGATAATAATAGTATGGGCGGTCCTTCCCGCAATACCACCGGCAATGGAGTGGTAAATGATGAATGGTTCGTGACCAATGGAGGCGATGGTTTCTGGACAGCCGTTGACCCTACTAATCCAAATATTGTTTATGCCGAGGCACAATATGGAAATAAGGTACGTTACGACAGGAAAAGCGGCGAGGCTATTGACCTGAGGCCTGAACCCCGTAAGGGAGAGGATACCTATAAGTGGAATTGGAACACTCCACTGGTAATTAGCAAACATAATCCCAAACGATTGTACACGGCCGCCAATAAAGTATTCAGAAGCGACAATATGGGAGATTCCTGGGAAGTAATATCAGAGGATCTTACAACCGGCACCGACCGAAATACATGGAAAGTGATGGATAAATACTGGAGCGTGGATGCCGTTTCAAAAGATGTCTCTACTTCCCTGTTTGGAACAATCGTTTCATTTGATGAATCTCCATTAAAGGAGAACCTGCTATATGTCGGCACCGATGATGGTCTTATTCAAGTAACCGAAGATGGTAAGAACTGGTCAAAAAACAATATTTTCCCCGGAGTACCTGAGTATACCTACGTTTCTGATGTAATGGCCGATCGCTTCAACGAACAGATTGTATATGCATCATTCGACAATATACTCAGGGACGACTTCAAACCATATATACTGAAAAGTACCGATAAGGGCAAAACCTGGACACAAATCTCTGGCAACCTGCCCCAAAATGGTACTGTACACACAATAGCACAGGACCATGTAAATCCTGACCTGCTTTTTGCCGGTACAGAGTTTGGAGTGTTCTTTACTGTTGATGGTGGCAAGATATGGACACAGCTTAAGAGTGGTATTCCTACAGTATGTATCAAGGACATGGTAATACAGGAACGGGAAAACGATCTCGTAGTAGCAACCTTTGGCAGAGGCTTTTATATATTGGAAGATTATACACCTCTACGCGCTTACTCAAAAGAGGTAGTATCTGAACAGGCACATATATTCAAGATCAAGGATGCATTGATGTTTATTGAAAATGGAGGAAAGGATTCGCAAGGATCATCCTATTATGTGGCCAAGAATCCTGAGTTTGGAGCTACTTTTACCTATTATCTGAAGGAGAGCCCCAAAACCTTGCGCGAACAAAGACAAGAGAAGGATAAGGAGTTATTCAAGAAAGGGGAGCCCATTGCCC
>JAEYXG010000167.1 GCA_023428585.1 Bacteroidota bacterium | reverse complement strand
TCTCAGGGTAGTGCCGGGGCAGGCTATGTATAAAGGCTTTAAAGAAAATGGCTTTGATTACGCCTTTGCCGAAGGACACGTTTCATACTCCCCATCGAATCATTTCAATTTCAGGTTTGGACATGGGAAGAATTTCATTGGTGACGGTTTTCGCTCGTTACTGCTCTCAGATGCCGCATTCAACTATCCCTACCTGGCAGTAAATACCAAGGTATGGAATATTGAATATGTTAACCTGTTTAGTCAAATGATGGACATATCAGCACCCAAAAATGGGGCCTGGCAACCATGGCAAAAGAAGTACACCACCACCCACTATTTGAGCTGGCATGTTCTTCCATGGCTGAATATCGGACTTTTTGAATCAATTGTTTGGCAGGCAGCGGATTCCACCGGACAACGAGGATTTGACATCAACTATCTGAATCCCATTATTTTTTACAGGCCTGTAGAGTTTTCCCTCGGTTCACCTGACAATGCTCTCTTAGGAGGATCGATACGGATGACCATTATGAAAAGGAACATGCTTTACTTCCAGCTTATTCTTGATGAATTCAAGCTCGAACATGTTATAAAGGGCGACGGATGGTGGGCAAATAAGCACGGTTTCCAGGCAGGGATCAAGAGCTATGACCCTTTTGCATTACGCAACCTTTATATCCAGGCAGAATACAATCATGTTCGTCCCTATACCTATGCACACAATTCAGCTATACAAAACTATGGCCACTATAACCAGCCCCTGGCACATCCACAAGGTGCCAACTTCAGGGAGTTTGTCTTGATAGTTGATCAGCGCATACGACGCTGGCAGTTGAACTATAAGTTGGTATACACCACTTACGGTGCCGATACTGCAGGATTTAATTACGGCCACAATATTTATAAACCTTACTTGTCATATATAACCGAGTTTGGCAATGAAATTGGGCAAGGTTTGAAGACAACCCTTATGCAGCACGATTTTAATGCATCATACATTATTAATCCTGCCACCAACCTCAAACTGTTTGCGGCCCTCACCCTTCATCACCGTTTTACCGAAATGGCGGATGACAACAACTTGCTTATTAGCATTGGACTGCGCTCAGCAGTATTCAACCGTTACTATGATTTTTAACTTGAATGAAAAAGATCAAGTATTTGCACCAAACAGTACATTATTCTCTCTTTGCTTGTTTAATGAGGGTATTCGATACTAAATGACAATAACCGGAAAGTAACCATATTTTTTATATATTTGTGGAAACTTAAATGCCAACTTATGATCAGAAATATCGGTACGCAATCTTCTGTATTCAACCAGTATTTGTCAGAGATACGTGATTCGGTAATACAGACCGATCCCATAAGATTTCGTACAAATATGGAGAGAATGGCTTCAATCTTTGCCTATGAGATCAGCAAGGAACTTGAGTATGATATCAGGGAGGTTACTACACCACTGGGTGTTGCTGAAGTTCCTGTATTGAAAGAATACCCGGTTGTTGCAACCATTTTACGAGCAGGTTTGCCCATGCATAGGGGAATGCTCAATATTTTTGACAGGAGTGAGAATGCATTTGTCTCTGCCTACCGCAAACACAGGAAGGATGGTAGTTTTGATGTGCAGGTAGAATATGTTTCCGGGCCTGAGTTAACAGATAAGATTGTGATACTCACTGACCCTATGCTTGCCACAGGTTCCTCACTGGTGCTCAGCTATAAGGCTCTTCTTGCCAAAGGAAGACCAAAGCATACCCACATAGTCGCACTTATTGCCAGTATGCAAGGTGTGGAGTACCTGAGAAAACATCTACCCCTGAGTAATGTTACACTGTGGGTGGGAGCCATTGACGATGAACTTACGGCGCAGTCATATATAGTGCCTGGTCTTGGAGATGCAGGAGACCTTGCCTTCGGCGCCAAGATATAATCAGCCTTGCTCTAAATTTTTGGGAGATGAATACACTGGTCAGGGAAAATATCTTTGTGTCGATCGACTCCATTAAGTCGCATATGACCAGAAGTGTACTTACCATACTTATCATTGCTTTTGGTATAATGGCGTTGGTAGGAATACTTACATCAATTGATGCCATAAAGTTCTTTCTGGGTAAGAACTTTACCATGATGGGAGCCAATACCTTCACAATACGCAATATTCAAAGTCGCATGGAAGGTGCTTCCAAACAGGCACTTGCCAAAACAAACCGTGTCATCAGCTGGCAGGAAGCAATGGACTTCAAACAACAGTATACGTTTCCATCACAGATATCTGTATTTATGTTTGCTACCCATAATGCAACGGTAAAATATGGATCAAGGAAAACGCATCCGAATGTACCGGTAATAGGCACGGATGAGAATTATGTGCTGACATCGGGTTACGAACTAGAAAAAGGGCGCAACTTTACCCCTGTGGAGGTATTTTATGGAAGTCATGCTGTTATACTCAGCGCTGAAGTGGCAAATAAGGTATTCCCTGCCGGAACCGACCCCATTGATAAGGTAATTAGTGTAGGTCCGGCTAAATATAAAGTGATTGGGGTGCTTAAATCAAAAGGCGCAAGCCTTACCGGAGCCGATAACCTATGCCTTCTGCCGGTGACCAATGTAAGGCAGGTTTATTCACGACCCGGTGCATCCTTTCAGATAAGCGTGATGGCCCAGGATGCCACACAGCTTGATGCTGCCATTGGTGAAGCCAGTGGGTTGATGCGTGTGGTGCGTGATGCCAGAACTACTGACGAAGATCCCTTTGAAATAACAAAAAGTGACAATCTGGCCAATATGCTGTTTGATAACCTCAAGTATCTCCGTTTAGCGGCCACCATTATTGGAATCATTACACTTTTTGGAGCAGCCATTGGGCTTATGAATATTATGCTGGTCTCAGTTACCGAACGTACTCGTGAAATAGGTATCAGAAAAGCGCTTGGTGCCAACAGGAATACTATCAGAAATCAATTTTTAATGGAAGCAGTTGTTATTGGGCAGATAGGTGGTATGGCCGGAATCATTATGGGCATTGGCATCGGCAATATCCTGGCATTGATTATCGGCGCCGGGTTCATTATACCATGGCTATGGATAATACTTGGTGTAACGCTTTGCTTCCTGGTAGCTGTTGTTTCAGGACTTGTGCCTGCTTTAAAGGCAGCTGCCCTTAATCCTGTTGAATCACTCCGTTATGAATGATACGGTTAATAACACAGCCCAGCAACTCAATCAGCAAGATCAAAGGAACATTGACCTGTTGGTATATTCAGCCGGCATAACCCCTCGCCTCAAGTATATAGCCAAATTGATTCTCGGCGACCTGTTGGGGCTTACTTTCAGGATAACTGCAGATGTTGATGAGTTCATCGGTACACATTTAGCCCGATTATGTTATAACAGCCGTGCCATAACCCCTAAGGAATGCCTGATTGTACCTGCCGGCCTGCTCAATGAGCGGGGTATCAATAATCATCAGATCAATGTTATTGACTTTTCCGAAACAAAAGCTCTATTTCCTATTTATACGCGTGATACCTGTCTGCCTTTCGATATATTCTCAGCTGCCTTTTACCTGGTGAGTCGCTATGAGGAGTACCTGCCTTTTATACGTGATGAGCATGGACGTTTTTCAGCTTTCTCCTCATTGGCTTATCAAAAGGGTTTCCTTCAGGTACCTGTAGTGAATGTTTGGGCAAAGGAATTAGGAAAAATGCTTAGAACCGTGTACCCTTCACTGCCGATCCATATTCCTTATTATAAGTTTATACCTACCATTGACATAGATGCAGCCTGGGCTTTTCGACATAAGGGCTTTTACCGCAGCCTTGGTGGATTTATAAAAGATATAAAGGTATTGGATATCGATAGTGTAAAGCGTCGTTACAAATCACTACTTCATAAGGAAGAAGATCCCTTCGACTCTTATGAGTATATGCATGCCATACATCGGAAATATCAGGTTAATCCTATCTTCTTTGTGTTGTTTGCCGGATATGATGAATATGACAAGAATACTCCGGTAAACAATCTGCTGTTTCAGCGACTTATCAAATCATTGTCTGATGAAGGTGAAGTGGCAATTCACCCATCATATGCTTCCAATAAACAAGAATCAATACTACAGTCTGAAATTGAAAATCTGGCGGGAGTATTGCACCGTGAGGTAACATCTTCAAGACAGCATTTCCTGAAATTGCACTTGCCTGATACATACCGCAATCTATTGAGTCAGGATATTTCAGATGATTACACAATGGGATTTGCCGCGCAAACAGGGTTCAGAGCAGGAATATGTACCCCTTTCCAATGGTATGATATTGAAATGGAAAGAACTACAAGTCTTATGATACATCCCTTCGCCTTTATGGATGGAACATTGCGTGATTACCTTAAAATTGAAGCCCCGGAGGCAATGAATTATATAAGCCCCCTCATAGAATCAGTGCGCTCTGTTGGAGGTACCTTTATCAGCCTTTTTCACAATGAATCACTATCTGAATGGAGGAGATGGAAAGGGTGGCGACAGGTTTATGAAGAAATGTTGCAGGAAGGCACACGATAATTATAAAAAAACTGTATTGATTTAGCTCTTTATTATATAATTTTGAGGCTAGTTTAATCAATGATAATGAAAAAGAGATTTGAGATTTTAATCAAAGGCAATGTTCAGCGTGTCGGATTCAGGAATCATGCTGCGGAAGTTGCTGATAAACTAGGTATTACAGGTACTGCTTCGTATGTTGATCATGATATTCTGATAGAAGCTGAAGGAAGCCCAGCGCAACTTGACTCCTTCATAAAATGGTGTGGAAAAGGTCCTGAGGGTACTACCATTGAATCACTGGAAGTCAAAGAGACCATTCCCCTTCATGATCTCAAATTTGTAATTGTTCACGGACTGATTATCTCCAGCGAACACCTTGCCTAGTAATGCGCTGGCACAATGGTAAATAGCATATGGTATGAAATGGTACGCCTTCTATACTAAATCAAGGGCAGAAAAAACGAGTGCTGAACGATTGGGAAGGGCTGGTATAGAATGTTACTTGCCCCTAAGGAAAGAACGCCGTAAATGGTCAGACAGACTTAAGACAGTTTATTTGCCACTTTTCCCTTCCTACGTATTTGTTCGCATTGAAGAGCACCAGCTGAATAAGGCTCGCATTGAAGGTGGGCTGGTAGGCTTCATCACTTTTGAAGGGAAAGCAGCTTCAGTTCCTGATTATCAGATTGAAGCTATACGAAAAGTTATTGACCTTGAACTTGCACTGGAAGTTGTACCTGCAGATATGCAGCCTGGACAGAAAATAGAAATTATAGGCGGACCCCTCATAGGTATTAAGGGTGAGCTTGTAAGGCATCAGGGCAATCACAAAATGTTGGTACGCTTATCGGAGGTTGGACAGGGACTCCTCTTTTCAGTTGACACGGAATTGATAGTAAGCAGTAAGTAACGAAATTGATGGTTTAGAAGATTTTAATGAGTGTGGAGATAGCCACGCTCCAAACCATTACGGAGAGGCTAAGCCAGCCTAACAGATGCCTGTGTGAGGAGTAATATTTCAACACTAGGAATGTGCCTATAGGTATGGATAACAATACCGGGGTCAGTATGATTAAGCCCGGAAAGCCAAACTTGTCACGGATCATTACTAAATACCTGTTACGACGGGTGAATACCTTTACCGACTTGGGCTGGCTTTGCAACAACAATTGCGATGGCAAGGGAATGCCGGTGAGTTTATGATAAAACTTGCGCACGCTTCTTTTCCAGAATGGGAATTGAGAAAAGAGATACCTGCCTGAGTAATAAAAAAAGAGCACTCCAATCCAACCCCCTACAGTAGTATTCAGAATGGTGTGAAGATATGAATACCCGAAAAGATAGGAGGTGGGAGCCGCCACCAGGAATTTTATTGCACTGATTATAATAATGCTCAGTTGCTTTAGAATCAATTCGTCTATTAACATTAAATCTAGGAGTTTCTATTGTTGTTTTAGCAGTACATGTGAGTTAATTCCATAAATTAGAAAAAGTAACGGCTTGACTGCCTGCATATTTTATAAATAATAAACATTTATTTCAGTGATTGGTTTGTTGCAAAAAAGATGCCATTGCACGAGGTATTATTCAACCAATCCCATAACTTTCCCTATATTTGCTTTCATGCTAATAAGGTTAATCTATAGTTTGCTATTTTTCTTCATTTTTATTGGCGATGCTTTAGCCCAGAATTATCCTATCGGTGATTTCATCCCTCCACTTGATGGTACACTCCAACTATCAGGGACCTTTGCTGAACTTAGAAGCAACCATTTTCATTCAGGCATTGACTTGCGTACCGGTGGTAAGGAAGGATTGCCGGTAAAGGCTTGCGCCGATGGTTATGTAGTGCGAATAAAAATTTCTCCATTTGGTTTCGGCAAAGCGCTATATATTAATCACCCTAATGGATTCACTACCGTTTATGCCCATCTGCAGGGATTCAATCCTGCCATTGATCAATGGGTAAAGGAGCAGCAGTATAAACTTGAACAGTTTGAGGTTGATCTGTTCCCTCCCCGCGACCTGTTGCGTGTAAAGCAAGGGGAAATAATCGCCAGATCGGGGAATTCAGGCTCATCTGAAGGTCCTCATGTACATTTTGAGGTGCGTGAAACCAAATCTGAATTCCCGGTTGATCCCTTGTTGTTCGGTTTTCCGGTTAAGGATTTTATCCGCCCTACAATGCATGGACTTAGGGTATATCCCGAAGGGAGAAATGCGGAGGTAAATGACAAAAAAGAACCACTAAGTCTAACTCTGGCAGGGTGGGGGCCTGGGTACCGCTTGAAAATTACAGATACCATTGAAATCACAGGCAACTACTCCCTGGGTATAAGCGCCAGTGATTTGCTCAATGAAACCAGCAACCGAAATGGGATTGTGCGTTATGCCGTATATGTTGATTCACTGCTTCAATTTGAATGGAAAGCCACGCGGTTTAGTTTTGCTGAAACGCGTTATATAAACAGTTTTATTGATTTCCCACATTACCATTCAACAAATCAGCGGTTTATGCGTACACACATTGCTCCTGGCAACCAACTTGGCATGTATTCCTTTAAGCCATCAAAAGGTGTTTTTACCTCCATCCCCGGTAAAGTGCAGCAAGTGAATGTGGTGATTAGTGATTCAAAGGCTAATGAGTCGAATTTAAAGTTTTTTGTTAAGGGCGTTCATCCTGCTGAAGCTAAAAGTAGATTACCTGAAAGTATAACAGATGGCAAACTTTCTTTAGGATTGTTATTTACCAGAGAAGCAGTAAACACCTTCTCAACACCCTACGTTTATATTACCTTGCCGGGGAAATGCCTTTACGACAGCATAAGGTTTAACTTCAGTCAGACACCATCGTTGCCCGGGATGTTATCTCCCATATATATAGTACACGATCCATCTGTTGCATTGCATGATTATTATGATTTTAAAGTCCGTGTAGATTCCGTAAATGGTATTAAGCCTGAGAAGCTGCTTGTTGTGAAGCTGAATTCCCTGAACAAACCATCAGCTGTCGGCGGCAAGTATGAGAATGGATTCTTGAGTGTGAAGCTTCGGGAATTCGGACGGTTTGCAGTTATGGCCGACACTATAGCTCCGATCATTAAAGCATTGAATATCCGTGAAGGAATGCAGCTCAATGGTCTCCAGGAAATCAGAATCAACATTGGTGACAATCTAAGCGGAATAAACACTTACAGAGCCACCTTGAACGGGAAGTGGATCATTATGGATTATGATGCCAAAAACAGGCTATTGACCTACAAAAAAGATAAAATGATGTTGCCGGGTGAGAATATACTTGTTGTTGAAATCAGTGACAGAAATGGAAACAATACTACTTCACAATGGAAGATTTTTAACTAGATGACAATGCTTAACCAATAAAACTTTTTTTATTTTGGACAATAATAATCAAATTCTTTTGTTAATTGTTCCTGAATTATAAACCTGAGTCAGTGCGAATTAATACGAATGACAATATAAATGACAGATTGTCGTTTAATTACCATTATATTGAAAATTACGATAAATTTGCACCCTCAATCAAAAATCTTTGTATGCGCTTAAAGCCCGTTATCTTATCCGGCCTGTTTGCAGGAATTCTTCTATTCAATGGAAATCAACTATTTGCTCAAACTTCCACTGTCATAGGACAGGATTTAAACACTATTACCTCAGCTGTACCTTTTCTCCAGATAGGTCCTGATGCCCGTGCCGGTGGTATGGGTGAAGCTGGAGTATCAAGTGCCCCGGATGCAAATTCACTGCACTGGAACCCTGCCAAATATTCATACATGAAGAGTGATATGGGTTTCTCTCTTTCGTACAGTCCCTGGT
>JAEYXG010000102.1 GCA_023428585.1 Bacteroidota bacterium | reverse complement strand
TCTTTAGACAGTCCGTCAGCCGGTGCAATATAGGGATACTGTTCAAGCTTGAAAACATGCTCAGTGTATAGGGTAAAAAAGTTTTGCTTGTATTCTGACATTTTACGTATACACTCTTTCAAGAAGTCAACCGTTGGTATTGGTCCCCTGCTGATATCGTCCATCCATCCCCTGAATCTCAATGAAGGCCAATCGGTTATTGTTAAAAGGGGCAGTGTATTACCTTTCCTGTTGCCTCGTACCAGCTGTTTAAGTGTTTGAACACCATAAAAAAGGCCGGCTTCTGTTTCTGCAGCAACAATAATCCTTTGTGATGAAATATTTAAAATATACCCTTCATCCCTGGCATTTGTCGGTAATTTTAATCCTTCCTTATTGATGAGCTTTGTGAGTTCCCTGTCTCTACCAATAATACCAAGTATTATATCAGCTCTGAGCAGCTTACCTGTAACTGACACATCCTTGATACCTGAGGATAGTAGTTCATCAGACAGGTTGTTTGAAGTAAAAAGTGTTTCTTTATTATCGGCATCAGCAACATAAACTTGTATTTTATTCTCCAACAGATAGCTACCCTGATCATAAGCAACCACTTTAGGTTGTGGAGATAAGAACAGTGTGTTTTGTGTACTGGCCTTAAAAGGTAAAAGGGATATGATAATAAACCCCACGAACAGGGTTTTCAAACACCGTAGCAGCATAGCTCTAGCAATTTATCAGCGAAGGTAATTAATTGCTTTTAACATCTCAAGAAATCAAGCAAAATGCCACATGTTGATTACAATCTTTACAGTATGCCCGTTTGCAGCTTAATGGATAAAAATGCCTGATTTCAAGATTTATAAATCAGCACTTGTTGCTTCACCTTTTTCAAGAGCTTTTCTTCATGTGAAATCAAAAACCGGGTCAATGGTCTTCATTATTCAATAACAGTAAAAGAGTAAAAATGGAATATTTCATTTCAGAAGAAGAATATATCCCATAATCTGTAAAAGTAACATTCAATTTGCCGCAACGATCTTCAATTTTTATTATTTTCACAGCATATTTGACTCAGTATGAAAAATGTTCTATATCTGATTGCAATCTTATTGTTTGCTCACCAGTCTAGTTCTGCCCAGATTGCAGTAAAATCTGTTGACAACTCATTAATACAGGAATTGCCCCCGATGAGCAGTTATGATTCAATTAAGCTTTCACAACTGCCTATATTCAAACTGCCGGAAGAAGCAATGAGAAGATTGCTGCCATATGCTGTAGATAATTCAATTCACCCTTGGTTCAGGCCTTTAATAGCACAAGTAGGACTTGAATGCGGACAATCAAGCAGTATTGGGATTGTATTTACCTACGAGATGAATTATTTAAGAGATGTGCCGGGAAATCTACCCGAAAATCAATATGCCACTCACTTTGCCTATAATTTCATCAATGGAGGCTCGGATGCTGGAGTAAGCTATTACGAGACGTATGAAATATTAAAGCAGGCAGGAAACCCCACCGTGGCTGATTACGGAGGAATGAGCACAGGTGGACCTTCAAGATGGATGAGTGGTTATGATCTCTATTATAATGCCATGCACAACAGGGTTACTGAAGTTTATTCAATTAAGGTAAATACAGCTGAGGGAATCCAAACGTTGAAAAACTGGGTTTACGATCATGGGAATGGATCATCGGCGGGTGGCATAGGCAGCTTTTATGCACAATTTACTCATCCACCTGCAATTTTTGCACCGGGCACCCCGGAGGAAGGGAAGCATGTTATTTATTCCTGGGGTAATTCGCCAAATCACTCCATGTCAATTGTTGGATATAATGATTCAATCAGATGGGATTATAATGGCGATGGCCAATATACCAACAACATTGATCTCAACTTTGATGGCATTCTGGATGTACGGGATTGGGAAATAGGAGGGTTCAAGATGGCAAATACCTATGGCTCAATTAATGGATGGGGAGATAATGGTTTTGCGTATATGATGTATAAATCTGTTGCTGACCAATGGCAGCAAGGTGGTATCTGGAACAATACGGTTGTTGTTATCGATGTACAGGAATATGAGCCTCAACTTACTGCAAAAGTCTCTTTGAGTTACGACTGCCGCAACCTTATTAGAGTGATGGCTGGTGTATCAACAGATCCAGATGCTACAGAACCGGAACATATACTGCATTACCCGATTTTTGATTTTCAGGGTGGATGCAATCCTATGCAGGGGACTTCAGGACCTTCATCAATAGAATTCGGCCTTGACTTAAACCTTCTTTTACAGTATGTAAACCCGGGAGAGGAAGCAAAATATTTTATAATGGTACAGGAAAACGATCCGTTTGGCTCACAAACCGGAACGCTTGAAAGTTTTGCATTAATAGACTACACAAATGGAGGAATTCCTATCAACAGTCTGGTTTCTGAGGTTATACTTGTTAATGATAACATTACTATGGCAAGTGTAAATGCCACAGTAAATCACAATCCGGTGATAATTACATCAGATACCATTCCTCCAATCCCGTTGTATAGCAACTACTCTTATCAGATCCAGGCTTCACAGGGTACACCTCCATATCGTTGGCACCTTGTTGAAGATTATATGCAATTTGATTCCACAGCTCCAATGACTATAATTGATTCTGTTAAACTTCAGCCATCCTCAACATCAAATGGCAAAGCTAAAGTAGTGCTGCCTTTTGATTTTCCATTTTACGGAGAAGTATACAATGAACTATATGTCACTGTTGATGGGTATCTCATGTTTGAAAACTCATTGCTCCCATGGCCATTTTATATAGAAGGCAGAACATACTTTATCCAAACTCCCATGATTGCACCAATAATGTCAAATCCACTTATTATTGCTTCATCCAATGACGGAATTTGGTATGAGCCAGCCGATGAATATGTCACATTCCGATGGAAGTTAACGATAGTAGATATTCCCGAAACTAGTTTCAATGCAACAGCTAGATTATATCCTGATGGTAAAATTGAAATTACTTATGGGGACTTTCTGTTCCCCTCTTGGGTTGAGCGTTATGCAGGAATATCACAGGGGAACGGACAGAATTATGAGATCATGACCTATGATCTTGACTTTACCCCTGTAACAGGTCAATTTACAAGATTTACACCGGCTGCCAATAACCCTGGAATTACTCTGTCAACGAATGGTACAATTTCAGGACAAACTTACGATGTGATAAATAATATGCCGGTTACTGTTTGTGCAACAGATAAAAATAATCTGAAAGACTATCAGACTTATTACCTAACCACTCAGGGGTTATTGATGGAATACACCATCGAAGCAGGTGATGATAATGTGGTTGGTTTTGGTGAAAATGTGAGTGTGAACCTTGAGGTTACCAACCTCAACAATTCTGCTATTGGAACAACAACGTATAATTTGAGCACTTTCGATCCGTATTTCACAATAATCAACGGCCAAGTGAGTTCCGGTGGATTATTGCCGGGAGAAACAATTTCAATTGATAGTGCATTTCTCATATCTGCAGATAATGGGGTGCCCAATGAACATCTCTCATCATTCCAACTAACAGCAACATCCGGTGATGGTATATGGTCAAGAATTGTCAATCTGACTGCCTACAGACCGGTCACAGAGATTGCTTCAATAAATGTAATTGATGGTAATAATGGATTCCTTGAACCGGGTGAAACCGTTTTAATAGCAATAGATATTATGAATGCAGGAGGTGCTGAGCTAACAAATGCGTTAGGGGTTATCTCTTCCTATGAACCCTATCTCAACATTTATCTTAGCAGCGTTACCATTGATACTCTCGAAACAGGTGATATCTGGCACATGGTATATGGTGTAATGCTGGAATCTGAAGCACCGGTTTCTCAGCTCCTTGAAATTAATCTGACTATAACCGGTAATCATGAGTACTACTACTTAAAAACCATACCATTTTATACAGGTATATTGGCAGAAGATTTTGAAACCGGTGACCTTTCTGCGTATGAATGGTTAACAGGAGGGAATAACATCTGGACAGTTGAAGAAGGTTCTGCATATGAAGGAGCTTGGTGCGCAAGGTCAGGTTTAATTACAGACAATCAAATGTCATCACTATCTCTTCCATGGAATGTGGCATTTAGTGATTCCATATCTTTTTATTTCAAAGTGTCATCTGAGGCAAAGTATGATTTTCTGTATTTTTTCAGTGGAGCAGGCGAAATGGCCAAATGGGCTGGAAATATCAATTGGACCAAAGCATCCTTTATGGTTCCTGCGGGAGAACAAACATTTCTCTGGAAATATGTAAAGGACTATAGCGTATCATCAGGAGAAGATTGTGCGAGAATAGATTATATTGTATTCCCTGCATTTGCTGTTGAAACACCATCAAGTCAAGCACCGATTCATACCGACAGACTGTTCATCTATCCTAACCCTGGCAGGAATGAACTGAATGTGAAATATACAATTCAAAACCCTTCAAAAGTTAAAATCCTGATCATAGATATGAATGGAGTAACCCGCTACAGCTATAGTTCAGGTGATACTAAACAGCAAGGAGAGTATGTGCTGAGGCCTGACTTAATGAACCAAAAAGCTGGATTATATACCATATTTATGATAACAGAGAATGGTGTATTGGCAAAGAAACTTATAAGAACCCAATAATTTTCTTATTTTTTTAATTGCGATTATCGGCAAGGAGTCGAATTGTATATTTGCAAAAAAGTATGGAATGGGAGATACTAACCGTAATGAAAATAGTGGCAGAATAAAGAATCTCATTTTTCTTATTGTCATATTTTTTCTTACTATCCCGGGATTGCAGGGGAGGTATAAATTCATTCAGGAGTCGTCACTCAATGGTGCATTTGTACAGGAAGAAAAGCCATCCTTTAAATCAATTACACTTGAATCCTGGCTTAGTGGAAGTTTTCAGGAACAGTATAATACAAGGCTCGAGCAGCATATCGGGTTCCGGAATATTCTCGTACGTGGCAATAATCAACTGGCATTCAGTTTGTTTGGCAAGGGAAACGCTGAAGGGGTTGTTGTGGGTAAAGACAACATGTTATATGAGGATGATTACATTAAGGAGTATCTTGGCTTGTACTATGTTGGTGATAGTATATGGATTCAAAAAGCAATAAAACTCAAAGCTGTCCAGGATACATTGGAGCGACTTGGTAAAAAGTTAATTGTTGTGTTTGAACCTGATAAGGCAAGTTTATATCCTGAACTATTGCCACTGAATTACAAGCCAGCAGAGAAAAAACCTTCAAATTATGACAAACTCTTGCAGGAAGCTTCGACTTCCGGAGTAAATGTGCTTAATCTGAACCAGTACTTTATTAACATTAAAGGCGAAACAGAGTATCCGATCTTCCCTCAGTGTGGAACCCATTGGAGTTATTATGGTGCAACATTGGCCGCTGACACAACACTCAGATATCTGGAATCCTTAATAAAAACTGATCTTACTGACATGAAGATCGTGCAAAACAAAGTCCTTGATATTCCCCGTCATCCTGATTATGATATAGGCCTTGCCATGAATCTGCTGTTTATGATCCCACATTCCAAAACTGCCGATCCGGTATTAGAGTTCACCGATAAAGGGAATAATTATAAGCCGTCTGTCCTGGTTGTTGGTGACAGTTTCTTTTTTAACTGGTTAAACAACCGAATCCCCGAGAGAACCTTTAAAGATTGTGACTTTTGGTACTACAACAAAAATATTGTAAGGAGTGACGGATCATCAGGTGGGCTTGCTTCTGAAAGGAACCTGAAGGATGAAGTAATGAGAAGAGACG
>JAEYXG010000308.1 GCA_023428585.1 Bacteroidota bacterium | reverse complement strand
GGTAAGTGTTGATGTAATTACTACAATGGAGAATTGTTTCAGCATGTCGGCCACGAATACCTGTAAAAACAGAATCGGCAGGAAGACCACCACATCGACCAATGTAATGGAGATGGCTGAGAATCCTATTTCCATGCGCCCTTCAAATGAGGCGGTTATCTTGTCTTTGCCCATGTCAAGGTGACGCTGGATGTTTTCCAGGATTACAATAGCATCATCCACCAATATTCCGATGATTAACGACATGGCCAGAAGAGTCATCAGGTTTAGGGTAAAACCCATCAGCCACATAACGGCAAAGGCGGTAACCAAGGAGGTAGGGATTGCAATCAATACTATTAGAGAATTGCGATAGCTTCGCAAAAACAGGAACATAACCAGTGAAACCAGGATTACAGCCAACATAAGGTCATAAACCACAGAGTTTACCGCCGCGATGGTCATATCAGTGGAATCATCGGCAATCACGAATTTTACCCCATATTGTGAGTTTGTCTCTTCAATCTGCCTTAGTTTCGCACGAACTGATTTTGAGACCTCCACCGCATTGGCATCCCCTTGTTTTTTCAATAATAGACCTATTCCATTTACGCCATTGTAACGGCTTACTGAATTTATCTCCTTCACCCCATCTATAACGGTTGCCACATCTTTCACATAAACAGGCATTCCCGGTGCGGGCATTGAAACCTGTACATTCATGATATCATCAATGGTCGTGAATTTTCCGGTCAGGCGAACTGAATTGCTCTCCTTTTCAGTTTGTGCTTTACCGGCAGGCAAATCAATTCCTGAACGGT
Source organism: Bacteroidota bacterium (assembly GCA_023428585.1). GTDB lineage: Bacteria > Bacteroidota > Bacteroidia > Bacteroidales > Lentimicrobiaceae > Lentimicrobium. Next base: position 4,402 of record JAEYXG010000308.1, on the reverse strand, counting down.
TAATGGCTTCAACCACCTGATAGAGTGATATTTTATACAGTTCCAATTTATCCTGATTGGCTTTTACCTGAATTTCACGCTCTTCGCCACCAAGCATGGTAATTTCAGCTACACCTTTCAGCTGTTGGATTTGTGGCAGATATTCGTCCTTCATCTTTTGATGAAATTCAGTAGCCGCCAAACTGCTGGTTGCACTGATGGAAATAATTGGCAAATCGTTGGGTGACACCTTGCTCATTACCGGGCTCAAGATGTCGGCCGGAAGGTCCTTTCTGATATTGTCGATATATCGCTGGGCATCCTGCATGGCTATGTTCAGGTCAGTTCCATATTTGAGGTTTGCAATGATAACCGAAGCGTTGGGCATTGACTTGGTTTCAAGATAATCAACGCCTTCAAGGTTTGACAAGGCATCTTCAATCTTCCTGGATACGGATGTCTCCACTTCATTGGGTTCGGCACCTGGATACATTGTCTTGATCACAACCACCGGCTGGTTGAAATCAGGTAAAAGTTCATACCCCAGGTTTGAAAAACCTATTATCCCCAAGAGGGCAAATACGCTGAAAAGTACGATGATCAGCGATGGCCGGTTGATTGCTGTTTTTGTAATATTCATGATCCTTATTTGCTAATTGTCACGTTTGCGCCATTAAAAAGATTGATAAAGCCATTGGTAATAAGTACATCGCCTTCATTTAAGCCATCTGAAATCTCTACCTTGTTTTGAAACCTTTTAGAGGTAGTGATATCCCTGAGAACGGCCCTGTTATTTTCGACAAGATAAACTTGCGGTTTAATGTTCGTTCCAACGATGGCGGAAGCCGGGATGATTATTGACTTTTCACCGCCATCATTTTCCAACCGCACATTGCCAAACATTCCTGATTTGATTTTTAAATCGGAGGTATTGCTTACTGTGAATTGAACCGGAAAACTATTCCCCATATTGGCTTTACTACCAGCCATGACCATTTTACCTGACAGTTCCATTTCAGGATATGCATCAGCGGTAACAGTATACGACTGATTGATCTTAAATTGGCTCAACTCCTTTTCGGGGACATTTACTGTAAATTTAAGACTTGATATATCAGTGAGTTGGAGCAGGGGAACACCCGGTGCGGCAAAGGCACCCACTTCCGTTGGTTTTGCAGTAACAATGCCGCTGAATGGTGCCGTAACCGTTGTCTTGCTGATTTGCTCCTCTAGCGTAGCCTTCTGAACGTTAGCTGATTTCAGGGCCAATTCGGTCTTTTCCAGCTGAACTCCCTGTATGGCATCAGCATCAGTAAGCACTTTATAGCGTTGTACATCAATCTCCAATCCATCAATTTGAATTTCAATGGATTGCAATTGCAGTTTGAGAATGGAATTGTCCAATTGGAGCAAAGCCTGACCTTTCCTGACAGTGCTTCCCACATCAACCAATACCGAACTTATCTTTCCCTGAATATCAGCGCTTACCTTGGTTTCTTTATTGGGCTCAAAGGTTCCCGAGTATGAGATATCGTTCTTCATACCCTCACGCTTCAGCGTGATGGCCTGCACATTTATTGCCTGCTCTTTATCGTACTGATATACCCTGTTTTCAGTAGTCTCCTTGTTTGTTTTGAGACGAATGGCCATTACGGTTATTAGGGCAGCTGCTACAATGATATAGATAAGTGTTTTTTTCATCTCCTTGATTTTTTATTCTGGTTTTTTAATTTTTGATGGACAATAGGTTTCCTGTTACCTTTTTATATTCCAGTTCTGCTTTTCGCAGATTTACCAATGCAACAATATAGTTTTGCTGTGCTTCACGCAATGCATTGTCAGCCAACAGTAAATCAGTGATGGTTGCCATTCCGTGCCTGTTCTGCAGTACCGTATTGCTGTATATCTTGTTTGCCAGCATAACCTGTTCATTCACGGTTGCAATATTTTGGTTTGCAAGCACATATTGCATTTCGGCATTAATCAGGTCGAGTTTTGATTTTTCTGATACAAGTTCTTTTTGAATGGATGTTTTCCGTATGTCAATCTTTTTCTGGACTATCCTATGTTTTGTAATTGTCCCATTGAAGAGTGGAATTGAAAGTTGGGCTCCAACATAACCTATTGGATGGAAATTGAAGAAGCTGTTGTTGCCTGTATTACCAAAACCGGCAGTGCCATAAACACCATATGCGGCCAGCGACGGCAGTTTTGATCTGCGAAGCATTCCAAGTTCAGCATAATTGAACTGCAGTTTTTTATCAATCAGCTTCATGTCAGTAGTTGTCTGCATTTTAGAATCAAAAGGAACTATGGCAATATCAGTCATTGAAATCAAGATGGTATCAGAAACAGGTTTGCCCATTAGGAATTTAAGTGCATTCAACACTTGTTGCTGCTGTGAAAAAGCGGTTTTTCTTTGATTTGTCATCTGATCCAACTGTAATTGTAGTCTGTCAACATCTGTTCCTTTGGCCATCTGTTGTTGGTGAAGCAGGAGGGCTGTTTGTACTGATTTTTTGGTATTGACAAGGTTGCTGTCCAGGAAAACCAGTTGATTCATCAGAATCTGGGCATTATAGTAAGCATTTGAAACTTCCAACACCACATCTTCTTCCGTTTTCATTTTCTGGATTTCAGATAGCTCACCGGCAATTCGCGATGTTTTGATGGTACCTAAAACTGTGGGATTATAAATGGGCAAGGATAATTGCAGATTGGCATTGAGGCTCTGGGGTACACCAATCTGAACCTCCTTATATGTACCTTCAGGACCTCCAAAAGCGGCTGCAGGCATCAATTGATATGGCAAATCCGTATAATAACGGTAGTCAGTAATGCCATTTAACTTTGGGAGTAAACTGCCTCTTGTTTCCTTGCGTTTCTCATTTGCTTGAAAAACATCCTGTTGCGATAATTTGATTGTTCTATTATGTTTCAGGGCAGTGTCGATACACTGCTCAAGGGTATAGGTTTGAGCTTTTATGTCAGCGCTGGTTGTCAATATAATACCAATCAACACAACCCATGGCAACCGTATCATTGACAACCTCAAATAGCGGGTAATTATTTGTCCTGTTTTTTTTGGTTTTATTTTTTTCATGATCTTCTTTATTTCTATAGATGTGAGTAAGTATTCACTAACATTATTAGGCAAAAAAAAGATTACCTTTTATTATTTTTAATGAGTGTGAGGATTGATTGCACCATATTAGCTCCCATCCGAACTATGTCGAACTGGAAATTGGCAACACGCCATTTAAACATCTGAAGTTTGAAGGTTCCCATAACGATATGAATAATTTCCTCGGCAGTAATTGTACTGGTAAAGATTCCCCTCTGCTGACCTAGCTGGATGATAGGCATCAGGTGTTTTATTTTGACATTCATTAGATTAAGGATGGTTTCATTGACCAATTGGCTTTCTTCCATCAGTCCATCTGAAAAAACGGCCACCACAAAATGAGGATTGGCATTAAAAAAACTGAATTGCTCGTCGAACATTGCTTTGAATTTCGCTTCAGGATCAGTAGTGCTATTGAGATTTGACAATCTTTTATCGATATTATCAGCCAAATAATTGAGCATAGCAACTATAATTTCCTCTTTACTTGAAAAGTGCCGATAGATGGCACTTTCAGAAAACTGCATCTCTTTCGCCAGATTCTTGATGGTAAATCCGCTTACACCCGATGACGTGAGTATTTTTCCGGCTGCTTCAATGATCTCCAACTGACGGGAAGTAATATCCATTGTAAATAATTTCTAATTGTGTAACTGAATTGATTAAAGTACCTTGGTTGAAGTAACCGGTCGTGGGGCCTTGACTACAAGAATCCGGGTCAGACTATTGGAATCGTTACTGATATAGTGTACAATCTCAGCAGGACTTTCAATAAGTGTATCAGCTTCACACACTTCACTCTCATCGCCAATATGAATGGTTGGCTGGCCTTCAACAACAAAGAAAAATACATCAACCGGTGTTCTGTGTGGTTTCAGGCTTTCTCCCGGTTTTAATGCCATAAGCATTGCCTGAGCCGATGTTTTATTATACATTTCACGAACATCAATTTTATGCGGAGTTTCTTTTACTTGTTGGTCCTTATACTTTGTAATTTTCATTTTGTTTAAGTTTAATTGTATAAAATTAATAGTAAGTGAATATTCGCTCACAAAGATAACAGAAAAAATGTAAGATTGTTTTAAGGGACGCAAAATAAATTGCAAATCTAAATCAGAAAGGCAATTTTATGAGAAAAGCACTCAGTGGTCAGCCTCTATTTCGAGTTCCATTTTTGTTCCCTGAAAATCAGGACAGGCTTTAAAGGCGAAGGGACTTCCGGCTATACGCTTAGCGCCTCCGGCGCTTGTCGTGAAATCTCTCTCCCGATAAATCGGGATCGAGATGACAGGGCCTATC
>JAEYXG010000205.1 GCA_023428585.1 Bacteroidota bacterium | reverse complement strand
GCAGATAACCGGGCAGGTCAACCAATGTAACAAGTGGAATATTAAATGAATCGCAGTATCTGATAAAGCGGGCAGCCTTGTCAGATGAATCCACGTCAAGGACTCCTGCAAGGACCAGTGGCTGATTTGCAACAAAGCCGACTGTATGTCCATTCAAGCGGGCGAATCCAATTACAATATTTGCGGCGAATAGGCTTTGAATCTCAAAAAACTCGGAGTCATCCACCATTGCCCTTATCACATCCTTCACATCATAAGGCTGCCGTGGATTTGTTGGGAAAATGGTATCAATATTATAGCTTCTGGTTCTGGGTGGTTTTTTGGGGAATGCCTCTGCCTTTTTAATATTATTCCATGGAATGAAGCTACAGAGAGTCTTGATCTGTTCAAAACATTCTTGTGCGCTTTCGGCAAAGAAAAGAGCATTTCCGGTAATTTCAGCCTGAACACGGGCTCCACCGAGCTCTTCCATTGAGATCTCCTCACCCAGTACTGTTTTTATGACCTCAGGACCGGTGATAAACATCTTGGAAATCTTATCAACTACAAAAACAAAATCAGTCAGTGCAGGTGAATATACTGCACCACCAGCACAAGGACCGAGGATAACACTTATCTGTGGAATTACTCCTGAAGCCTGAGTGTTCCGGTAGAATATCTCTCCGTAACCGGCCAATGAATTTACACCTTCCTGAATACGTGCGCCACCAGAATCATTGATGCCTATGATTGGAACCTTAAGTTTCATGGCATGGTCCATGATTTTGGTAATTTTCTTGGCATGCATCCATCCTAACGAACCACCGGCAACTGTAAAGTCCTGAGCATAAATACAAACAGGGTAACCATTCAGCGTTCCGGTGCCTGTAATAACACCATCACCCGGCAGATACTTATCTCCCATATTAAAGTCCTTACCGGCGTGTTCAACAAACAAATCATACTCATGAAATGACTTGGGATCAAGTAAAGCAATGATTCGCTCACGAGCGGTCATCTTTCCGGTAGCTTTTTGTTTTTCAATTGCCACCTGGCCTCCACCCATCAACGCATCTCGCATCCTCTTCTTGAGGTCAGACGTTTTTCTTGTTAAAGACATGTGTAAAATTTTAGATTATACTGTGTTCCCTTGTTGCTGCACTTTTTAAAAAGGCACACAAAGGTACTACTAAAATCAAAATTTAAAAGGGCTTTAAGTTTGCCTGCTCTTTTAATCTTGTCCGGAAAGCAACGCAACCCTCTGATATTATTCACATAGAGACCTGTTTCCAACTTGGTATTGTCTGAAATTTTAAGGTAATCTTAAGTTCAAAATACCGTATTTTTGTTTGTGAAAACATTATTTGAAATGGACATAGAGAGTTTGCGAGAATACTGCCTTAGCCTTAAAAACGTTACTGAAGGCTTCCCATTTGATGCTACTACCCTGGTTTTTAAGGTGAACGGAAAGATGTTCCTATTGACGGATCTTGAAGGCCCTCTTGCTATGAATGTGAAATGCGACCCGGAACTTGCAGTTGAACTCCGTGAGCAGTATAACTGCGTGAAACCGGGTTATCACATGAATAAGAAGTACTGGAATACCGTAGAAATTGATGGGACAATCTCAGATCAAAAACTTAAAGAATGGATTATCCATTCGTATGATCTTGTTGCGAAGAAGCAGGCTTGATCTTGTATATGTCAAACAGGAGATATCCCAGTAATGCACCCCATAGTACCGTCATGTAGGGATTAGAGGTGATGGCACATCCACCACTGTTGCAACCTATGAAATGGTAATAGAGATATCCTCCAATAGCACCTACTAGTAATCCAACTATATTTTTTAGCGTATTCTTTGATTTCAATTTATTTTTCAGGTCATTCATTGTTCATAATTTTAAGGCTAATAAACAAAATAGGTTGTACAAAGTTTAATGCAATTGTACAACGGTTATACCATGCCCTCCCCGTTCAATATTTTCATCAGCATACCTGATGACTTCCGGATTGTCAATCAGGTACTCATGTACAATTTGTCGAAGTATTCCATTCCCTTTTCCATGTAATACTCTAACTTCATTTATTCTGAGCAGCACTGCCTGATCTATGTATCGGGACAGGGCCTCTCTGGCTTCTTCCGGTCTCTTCCCTCTCAGATCTATTGACATTTTAAATTCAGCCATCTTGGAACCAAGGTCATTGATTACAGAGTTGCCGCTCCAATGGTGCTGCCTTCTAGCTTCAAAAAGTCTGATTTCAGAAGGTGAGGCAAGAATTAACTTATCAATTGAGGTTCTAATGTTGAAGGAACCAAACTGCACAAGAACATTCTTGCCTTTAATATCTGCTACCTTCCCAATACTTTCCTGATCATGCATCTTGACATACGAGCCCTTTTTCAATACAAAAGAAGCGGGGTTTGAAGATGAATCCTTGTCTTTCTTACCGGTAATTTCAATTGCCAATGCTGGCGCATTCTCATCTGATTCTTTGCTTATGATGGTATCCAGGTTAAGGTGAAGATCCTCCCGAAGTTGTTTTGTAACCTGTTTTTCAGCTTTATTTTCCTTAATCTCCCTAATGGTTTTTTCAATTAGCTTATTGGAATCATCTACTAATTGTTGAGCTCTAATCTTGGCATCCTTAATTACTGCGTTCTTTTTAACTTCCAGATCATTCAGCAACTTTTGATATTTAGTTACCAATTCTGCCAGGGTCTCATCTGCCACTTTTAATTCGGCTGTTTTCTGTGACATCTGCTTTTTATCAACTTCCAGCTGGGCGAGCTGCTTTTCAAAATCCAGTTGACTGCTTCCCACTTTTGAAGCTGCATTGTTCACTACATCTTCCGGAAATCCTATTTTTTGTGCAATCTCAAAAGCAAAGGAACTACCGGGCTTGCCAAGGCTTAATTTGAACAATGGTTTCATAGCCCTGGTATCATATAGCATAGCTGCATTAAACAGCCCTTCTTCGTTCCCTGCCAATAATTTCAGATTTGTGTAATGAGTAGTGACATCTCCG
>JAEYXG010000144.1 GCA_023428585.1 Bacteroidota bacterium | reverse complement strand
GCTTTATACATGCACATTGGGATGGGACACCTGAAACCGAGCAAAGAATAAAAGAAGAAACTAAAGCTACTATACGTTGTATTCCATTAGATGCAAAACCTGAAACAGGAAAGTGTATTCTTACAGGGAAACCCTCAGAGAAGAGAGTCATCTTTGCCAGAGCTTATTAATCTGAAACAACCTGCAATGACTCTTCCGGCATTCCTAACTTTAAGGAAATGTTCTGTCATCTGATTTTACCTGAATATTGCCCGTTTAATCAATGGTTTTTATTCAATTTTAATTAATTGACCTGTCCCGGTAATGGAATAACTGAAGTCATAGGGGTCGCCTGAATAGTAAATATTGCCAACAGAAGTTATTTCAGCGCCCAATATGTGGTTAGCATGAATATAACAGTCATTGGTGCCGCTATTCCGAATAAATACGATATTGGAATTTAATCCTTCACAATAAAAAGGCCCAAAGCTATTTGCATAAATAGTAGTAGTTACAGCTTTTCCTATAACATTAAAGTCCACTGTTCCATAATGCAGTCCTAGGTTGAGAATGTTACAATCTACATTTAGTGAAATGGATCCTGACCCACCCCATGCGTTTAGTTCGAGTTCATCATATTTAAGCACACCAAGGGTTTTTATGTCACCTGAACTTTCATATCTTATTGATTTTAGGGCCGGTGACGTAATATAAACCGAAATTTCATTCTCATAATCGCGTACCCAGTTACATTTTAACGTATTATGGATAACCAAAATACTGTCACTAATTTCAGTGGTAACAGCCGATAGCAAATTTTCACCTCCCTCAACCTTAATACTAAACTCAGTTCCCTGTTGCAATACCAGATTAATGTTATCATATAGGCTAACTCTCTCAAAATAAACTGCTGATCGGCTTTCAGTAACTACTTTCCCGCTATTGGTAAAACAATCATCAATATTCTCACGATTACAACCTACAAGCAGAATAAGCACAGATATTAAAAGGCAATTCCTGGCTCGACGCTTACTCCTATCCTTTATGACTTTTGACATAATGAATTGTAATCTATTGTTAATCAGTAAGTAATTTATATTCAGTAATGTTATTAAAAGTAGCCTTCTTATGAATTCGCAACATGCTAAAACAAGTAATGCTTCACTTTAAATCTGTAACCAATTCCAAATGCAACATAGTCGGCACGAGCATAATGTGTTTTGAGAGTAAGTGAAGTAAAGAAATTTCGGTGTACAATATATTGCAATCCCAACTTATAATACGATATACCTTCACTTTTGTACTTTCCACCTGTATAAAAGCCCAATGAAAAAGGAAAGGATAATCTCGATAAAACAACTTCATACATCAAAGCCACACCCGGTTTTATTAACTGTAAATTATTTTTATAATCTACGCCTTTCACGCCAACATAGCGGGCATCAGAACCATCATAAGAGAAATCAACACTTAACCCAACTTTTCCTTTATAACTTATGTTTTTCAATACGCTAATAGAACCAGCCATAACATTATATCGTTCACTGGTAACCTCACCTATATCTTTTATTCCAAAGGCAGAACTAATTCTTACCTCTAGAAACTGCCTACCGTCAAATTCAAACATTGTCAAGGCTGGTCTGATTGCTCTTTTAATATAAGGGTTCTCCTTATTAAGTCTTAGTGCAATGCCACCGGATAAAGAAGGTATGTTAAGGCCAAAATTTGGGGTTTTAATAGAACCATTTGAGAAATGCATTAATTGAATTCCACCAAAAACCTGCAAATGGTTAATCGGTTTCCATCGGTACTCAAACATGAGATTTATGGCAGCATTCAGATGTGACCCTATTGCAATATATTTATAATTCTCTAACCTGTCAAAACACTTGGTGAGATATCCCATTCCTGCTGCTAATCTAAAATCAAGTTCTATTTTGTCATGTTTTACAATCGGAAATGATATGTATGGCATCAGTGCGTGTGCTTTACCCAGCGTTTCCGGATCCCCCAGCCAACCGTTCCAATAGGTAACACCTGTAACCGGATACTGATATAGTGCTTCCCATTGGTTCTTGCCGTAAGTTGATCGAGCCAAGCTTATTTCAAATGAGGGAAGATGTTTATTGAATATCTCCATCTCCAGGTGATGTGCAATTAGAAAACCATAGTTGCTGCGCACTTCAAACATAAGGTTGGGTGCTTGAAAACTATGTTGCTTCTGACCATTGACATCAATAACAAAGAATAGTAAGCTCAAAGCAATCAGCATTCTGAGATTGCCTGAAGAACCGGGAAGTCTTCCATTTGATAAAAGGCTTGGTTTTGAAAGTATAATTTTAAAAAAAGCGTTTAACACAGCTATTATATGAAGTCTGATGAGTAAACAAAAATACAAAAGGGGGAGTTAGGTTTATTAACTTTGCAAAAACTTATACAGATGGATGAACGACTGGAAGCTTTTGGAAAGCTGCTCACTATAATGGACGAATTAAGGGCAAACTGCCCTTGGGATAAAGAACAAACTTTTGATACCCTACGTTATCTTACTATTGAAGAAATGTATGAGTTGAGTGATGCGATTATTGAAAAAAATATGCAGGAAGTGAAAAAAGAACTTGGCGACCTTATGCTTCACCTTGTGTTTTATTCAAAAATTGCATCTGAACAGAATGCTTTTGATATAAAGGATGTGCTTACTTCTATATCAGAGAAATTGATACGCCGACACCCCCATATATACGGAGATGTGAAAGCCAAAGATGCTGAAACAGTTAAAAATAATTGGGAGAAGATAAAGATGACTGAGGGTCGGGAGTCTGTTTTAAGTGGAGTCCCCACCTCGCTTCCCGCTATGGTTAAAGCATACAGAATTCAGGAAAAAGCAAGAGGCGTTGGTTTTGATTGGGACAACGTTGGTCAAGTATGGGATAAAGTGCAGGAAGAATTAGGCGAATTGGAATACGAAAAGATCAATGGATCACACGAAAAAGTTGAAGATGAATTTGGCGATCTGCTATTTGCCCTTATAAATTATGCACGCTTTATTAATATCAACCCGGAGGATGCACTTGAACGGACAAACCGTAAATTCATCAAACGATTCCGTTATATAGAAGAAAAGGTCAACGAATCAGGAAAGTCAATGCATGATATGAATCTGGCAGAATTGGATGTTTATTGGAATGAAGCCAAGGAAAATCTGGAATCTTAAAGCTTGCACTTCCCTTGAT